>DASTKM010000201.1:0-25466 GCA_035715885.1 Rubrobacter sp. | reverse complement strand
GACACGCGCCCGGTTCAAGACGATGCTCCCCATCCCGATCAGCGCTCCGTCCTCGATCTCACATCCCTCCAGCAGCGAGAGGTGGCCGACCGTGACGTTGGAACCAATTATGGTCGGCAGTTCCTCGTTCGTGTGTATGACCGAGTTGTCCTGCACGCTCGTCCCTGACCCAACGACGATCCGGTTGAAGTCTCCCCTCAGCACCGCACCGAACCAGACGCTCGCCCCTTCTTCGACCACAACGTCCCCGATTAGTACCGCGGTCGGCGCGATAAAGGCGTCGTCGGCCACCAGAGGCCTCTTGTCCTCGAACGGGAGTAGATAACCCATCCAGCTACCTCCCGGTGAACGAGGGCGCGCGCCGCTCACGGGCTGCCCGCACGCCCTCTGTGTGGTCTTCCGTGCCGACGAGCAAGCTCTGCGCCATGCTCTCCGCGAACAGACCGCTCTCTATGTCGACGCTGGTCGAGAAATGAAGCAACCGCTTGCTGAGTCCATAAGCCTGTGGCGCACGCTTGAGGATGAACCGTAGACGCTCCTTCGCCTCGTCCAACAGCTTCTCGTGTGGCACTATCTCTGTGACGAGCCCGTGCCTGTAGGCTTCCTCCGCGTCCAGATCCTGGCCGCCGAGCACTATGTCCCGCGCCCGCGCGAGACCCACCAGCTTGACCAGGCGCACGCATCCGCCATGGCTCGGGATCAAGCCGATCATGCCCTCCCTGAACACGAAGCGGGCATTTTCAGAGGCGATGCGCAGGTCGCACGAGAGGGCTAGCTGGGTCCCTGCGCCGGTTGCAAGGCCCCCTATGGCCGCGATGACCGGCTTCTCGAGCCGTTCGATGGACGAGATGAGGTGGGTCAACTCCTGGCTGTGGGCGCGAAACTCGGCCTGTTCCCAATCGCGCTCGAAGCGAGAGAGGTCACCGCCCGCGGAGAACGCCTCGCCGGCGGCGGTCAGGATTACTCCTCGCACCTTGCGGTCGTGCGCTGCGTCCGTGAATACTTGCAGCAACTCGCCCTGCAGCGTCTCGTCGAGGGCGTTCCTCTTCTCGGGACGGTTCAACTCCACGAGCAGCGCGCTGTCATCTAGCGTGGTTCGCAAGCTCGAACTCTCGGTCATCGTTTGATGACCTCGAACGGGCTGTTGCAGCTGCGGCAGATGTATGAGTACACCATCAAGTGAGGACCGTACTCGGAGACCTTCTCGACCTCGCCAGAGTCGCACCAAGGGCAGATCAAACGCCGCTCCTCTGCGCTGATCTCGCCAGGCGTCTCTGCAGCTGGTTCCATTCTCTCCATGGCAGCTCTCCGTACTCCCATCGCCTTTCGCTCTCACTCCACTCGATCGGGACTTCTATTGTGCACTCCTGCAGCAGCGGAACGACCTTGCCCAGATACCTCTGGCGCATCTCCTCGTTGCCCATGTCGATCAGGCCCTCGGCCCTGAGGGCTTCTATGCCCTCCTCTCCGTCGGGGCCGAACCAGCAGAGCATCTCGGGCAGGAGCTCGTCGACGCGAACCTGGAAGAGGTTGCGGCCCCGCTCCTCGTAGGCGATCTGGCGTACCAGGCTCTCGGCGTATGCAGAGGTGAGCCTCTCCTCGTCGAGGATGCGGTGCGCCCTCCTTGCGAGCGCCTCGTAGCGGGAGTGCTCCACGGCCTCCAGCACAGTGTTCACCGCGGGACCGACGAGCGCGAGCGCTGCGACGACGTTCGTCCAGCTTGGAAGCGGGTCGTCGAGGAAACTGACAGAGTAACGGCGTGCCCTGTCGACCTCACCCTGCAGCCCCGTTGGTGGGTTAGGCCAGGGCAGGTCTTCGAGCAGAGGGTAGATCGCCCGCGATTGCCCTAGCTTGTCCTGGGTTATGGCCGCGCAAGCGGCGGTCGATTCCAGGAGCGGCCCGGCATCGGCCCACTCGGAGACGCGTCGACCCAGGAAGTACACGTTGTCGCCTATGACCGCGATCAAGTTGACCAGCGCAGCCAGGGCATCGTCGTTCTCGACGAGGAACTCGCTCTGCGCCCCACGTCCCGGCGCTACTTGCTCCGTGCCTTCGGGACGCTTGCTCACACCTGTACCTCCGTTTCGCCCACTTCGGTCTCCCTCTCGGCCCAATAAGCCTTGCTCACAGGCACGAGCGACATCTCGAGCCAGTCTTGCCCGTAGCGCTCCTTGGCGAGCTTCGCCGCATCATCGTTACCGGCGGCCTCGACGTCGCCCCTGTGCTCCAGCGGCTCGTCGTACTCGTTGCGCGCGAAGACCATGTATCTCTCCACCACTCCTCCCTACTCCGGCCTGATAACCCTGACGATGGCCCGGCTCGGCACGACGAACATCTCGCGCCAGCGCCACTCGTCGTACATGAGGTGCGCATAGACGGCCGCGTCTCTGGGCTCCGCTGCCCTGACGTTGCCGTTGTGCCTCAGCGGGGCTTCGCCCACACGAGCCGTAAATACCTCGTAGTTCTCGACCGGCCGCATCAGACTACCCCCACGTCCTTGAGTTGCTTCCTCCCAAGCGGCGTAATATCTTTCCTCGACCAGGTCTCCCACACTACCTCGATGGCCACCTCGTCTATGCCGTCCATCTCGAGGAGCCTGTCGCGGACGTCGTCCTGGATCATGTCCATCGCCGGACAACCCATGCAGGTGTACGTCAGCTTTATCTTCGCCTTCGACCCTTCCACCTCGACGCCCCGGATGAGACCGAGGTCGACGAGGCTGATCGGGTACTCCGGGTCGAACACCTCTCTGAGCGCCTCCCGCGCCTCCTCCGCTGTGACGCCCGCAGCGATGATCTTCTCCTGCATCGCTAGACGGCCTCCCTGGCATAGAGCTCCTTGTAGCCGCGCTGAAGATGCTCGACGTACTCCTCGTTCTTGGGACCGCGTTCCCTCCAGCGGACGAGTACGTCGTCCCAGGAGATCTCACCCTCCTCGAACTCCCACCGCTTCTCTTCAGCGTCGAACTGGGCCGGGAAGGGGGAATCTATGAAGTACGTGTCCTCTTGCTCGTCGTAGTGGGCCGGCACGTCGAGCCCAAGGGATTCGCACAGGGGCACCGTGTGGCTCATCCAGGTCTGCCTGAGCTGGTCGTTGGTCGAGCCCTTGTAACCGTACTCGATCTGCTCGTTGTGCCGCTTCTGTCCGTCAGGCAGGCCGAACCACTCGAGCGTCAGCGGGAACATCCACTCGACCGCCCGCTGGAGCTCCTCCTTCTTCTCCGGGTCCCTGGAGAACGCCTTCATCCACTTCTCACCGTGCCTGAGGTGGAAGTTCTCCTCGCGGTCCACCTTGACGAGAGCCCTCTTCCACGGCCCGTATGAACAGTTGTGGTGGATGTCACTCAGCAGTACGAAGCCGGCCCTGTCGTAAAACCCGTTGGCGACGATGAGCTCCGTGAAGCTCTCAAGCGGCACATCGAAGGCATAAGGGTACTTGAACTGCCTCGGCTTGCGCTCGTAGACGAGCTCCTCCGTGTCCACCCCGAGATCTCTCAGCATGCGGTAGGCGATGTGCGCGTGCCCGAGCTCGTCCTGCACTATCCCCATGACGGTGATGTAGTTGTTGACGCTTGGGAGCGTCGAGAAGTCTTTCGTCGCGTTCATGTATGCCGGAGCACTTATAAGCTCGGTGTCGGCGGAGACGATGAGAGTCCGCTTCAAACCCTCGACGTACCTCTCCGTCGCCTGCGAAGAGTCCTCGATGAGCCTCCCGCTCTTGATGCGATCCAGGAGTATCTCTTCAGTTACCGCCTTCATGCCTTCCTCCTCTGTCTAACCGGCTGCAGCATAATAACTGTCCGGTCAGTCAATATCAATTATTGTGAGGTTACCCGCTCCGATTCTTTCGTAAACGCGGAGGGCGTTCTTGTAGAAGATCCTCTCCAGTGTCTCGCGTTCGAGATCGAGGTTGGCGATAGCCTGGGCGTTGGAGCCTGGGCCTGGCACGCCGGGCCAGTCGGTGCCGAAGAGCATCTTCCGGGCGAGGCGCTCGAAGTCGAAGTTCCTGTAATAATCGGGGAGCTTATGTGGGGGGAGTCCGGAGACCTCGATCCAGACGTTGGGGCGCATGAGCGTGATAAAGGCTGCGGCGTCGTACCACCAGCCGCGCCCGCCGTGGGCGAGGACCATGGTGAGGTCGGGGAAGTCGCGGGCGACGTCCTCGATCAGGGCAGGGTCGGCGTAGCGGTTCGACGAACCGGGGAAGACACTTGTGCCGCAGTGGAAAACGACGGGGAAGCCTTCCCTTTCGCAGTAGGCGTAGGCCGGGTAGAGCATACGGTCGTTGGGGGCGAAGGACCCATGTACGGGATGGACCTTGAGCCCGACCGCGCCGAGCTCGATCTGGCGCTCCAGCTCGTCTACCACCGGGAAGTGCAAGTGTGGGTTGAGGTTCGCCATGAGCCTGAAGCGTTCGGGGTTATGGGAGAGGAGTGGGATCAGGTCTTCCACGGGCTGTATACCTGTGGACTTCGGACTGTACTCGCAGAAGAGGACTGCGACGTCCACGCCCTCGCGTTCCATGTAGTCGTCGAAACGCTGCGGGACGAGGGTGCCTTCCTCGTTGTACAGCTCGAGAAGGGAAGGCGAGCCGTGCTGGGCCGCCCACTCCCTCCATGACTCTTTCAGGGTCGGGAGACGCGCGGCGTGGACATGGGCGTCTATCAGCGGGGTCCCGTTCAGCAAGCCGGTACCCTATCCGCGTCGTGCGCCGACACGACTACCGGCCCCTCTCGACGACCATCGCGATGCCCTGCCCCACCCCTATGCACATCGTTGCAAGGCCGTACCTCACGTCGGGACGCCGCGCCATCTCGTGCACCAGCGTCGTCAGGATACGAGCGCCCGAAGCCCCCAGAGGGTGCCCAAGAGCTATCGCTCCGCCGTTAGGGTTCAACCTCTTGTCGTCGGGGTCCATCCCCCACTCGTAGAGGACGGCCAGAGACTGTGCCGCAAACGCCTCGTTCAGCTCGATCAGGCCAACGCCCTCCAGAGAGATCCCGGCCCTGTCGAGAGCTTTCCGGGTGGCGGGAACGGGCCCTATGCCCATGACTCTCGGCGGCACCCCTGCCACCCCAACGCTCCTTATCTTCGCCATCGGTTCGAGCCCGTGCGCCTCCGCGTAGTCCCTGGAGACAACCATCACCGCTGCGGCCCCGTCGTTCAGGGAGCTGGAGTTACCAGCTGTGACGGATCCACCCTCCTTGAAGGCTGGCCTGAGCTTGGCGAGCTTCTCCAGCGTGGTGTCGCGCCTCGGTCCCTCGTCGGCCTCGACCACCGTATCGCCTTTGCGCCCTTTGACCGTGACCGGCACGATCTCCTCCCGAAATCTCTTCTCGTCCATGGCGGCCACGGCCTTCTTGTGGCTCCCTAACGCGAAACGGTCCTGCTTCTCGCGAGAGATATCGTAGGTGTGGGCCAACTCCTCGGGCTTCTGTTCCTCGGCACTCACCTTGAAGCGCTCCTGGGCGAGGTTCTCGGCGGTCATCCCGAGGGAGTCGGTGTGGCCCATTTGTTCCATCCTCGGGTTGACGAAGCGCCATCCCAGGGTGGTGTCGTACATCGTGGTGTTGCCTGTAGGGAACGCCCGCTCCGGCTTGGGCACGGCCCAGGGGGCGCGGCTCATGGACTCCACCCCGCCCCCTATGTAGACGTCGGCTTCTCCTAGCATCACGGCCCTCGCCGCGCTGGCAACGGCTTCGAGCCCGGATCCGCAGAGCCTGTTGACGGTGGCGCCCGAGACGGTCTCGGGCAGGCCGGCCAGAAGGAGCGACATGCGCGCGACGTTGCGGTTGTCCTCTCCCGCCTGATTGGCGCAACCGAAGTAGACGTCCTCGACCTCCTCAGGGGGAAGACCGGTACGTTCCAGCAGAGCTTCCAAGGCGACCGCCCCCAGGTCGTCGGGACGCACGGCGCCCAGGGCTCCGCCGTGTCTACCAATAGGCGTCCTCACTGCGCCGACGATCCAGGCTTCCTTGATCCGTGTCACGATCCTCCCCTAGACCAGCTCGTCCTCTTGACGAGGCATCTGGACTCCTGTCTCGGGCTCGCGCAGCTTGAAGCGCTGGATCTTGCCCGTCACCGTCTTAGGGAGCTCTTCGACGAACTCGACCAGGTGCGGGTACTGGTAGCGCTTGAGACGTTCCTTGCACCAGTTCTGCAGTTCGGCGACCAGCTCTTCGGATGGCTCGTACTCCTGACGAAGGACGATATGAGCCCTCACCCGCGTCAACCCGTCTACCGGGACACCGACGGCGGCGGCCTCTATTACCGCAGGATGATCCCCGAGCGTGCTCTCGACCTCGACGGGGGAAACCCAGAGGCCACTGACCTTGATCATGTCGTCCGCGCGGCCCTCGTACCAGTAGAAGCCGTCCTCGTCCACCCTGTACCAGTCACCGGCGAAGAGCCACTCGCCCTGCATGGTTTGCTTGGTCTTCTCGTGGTTGCGCCAGTAGTACGCTGCGGCGGAATCACCCTTGACCGAGAGATATCCCGCCTCGCCTGGCTCCACGGGATATCCAGCCTCGTCCAGTATCTTGGCCTCATAACCCGGCACCGGCTTGCCGCTGGAGCCGGGTTTGATCACTTCGGGCGTGTTGGAGACGAAGATGTGCAGCATCTCCGTCGAGCCGATGCCGTCGAGAATGACCGAGCCGAACGTCTCTTTCCAGCGCCGCCATATGCCTGCTGGCAACGCCTCCGCCGCCGAGACGCACAGGCGGATCGAGGATAGGTCGTAGTCGCCGGCTCCCTCGCGGTTGAGCATCGCGTTGTAGAGCGTCGGCACCGAGAAGAACAGGGTCGGATTGAACCTCTGGGTGGTGCCAAGGATAGCGTCTGGCATGGGCTTGCCGGGGAAGAGCACCGTCGAAGCTCCGGCCCAGTACGGGAAGGAGATGTTGTTCCCTAAGCCATAGGCATGAAAGAGCTTCGAGGCCGAGAAGCAAATATCGTCTTCAGAGACCTCCAGGACGTGCCTGGCGTAGGTCTCGCAGGTGTAGATGATGTCGTGGTGAAGATGGACCGCGCCCTTCGGTTTGCCGGTCGAGCCCGAGCTGTAGAGCCAGAACGCCGGATCGTCCCTGTGCGTCGCTACGGGAGCGAGCTCATCCTCCCCCGCTGCCAGCAGGTCCTCCAGAATGCGCGCCCCTTCGGCCCGACCGTTCGTGACGATGACCTCCACCGGCTCCTCGTCGTAGCCTTCGAGCGCTTTCCGGATAGTCTCATGGTGCATCTGGTCGCAGACAACGACGCGTGCGCGGCTGTTCTCCACGAAGAAGCGGTAGTCCACGGGCTGGAGCAGGGTGTTGACCGGGATCGGGACAGCCCCAATGCGCATCACGGCGAAGAACGCCGTTGGGAAGGATGGGGTGTCGTTCAGCATCAACAGTACCCTGTCCTCCCTGTCTACGCCCAGCGCCCGCAGGGCGTGACCGAACCTGCTGATGCGGCGGGCGAGTTCCCCGTAGGTGACCTCGTCGTCGCCGCAGTAAATGGCGACCTTATCCACGCGACCGGCCTCCAGGTTCCGGTCGACCAGAACGCTCGCGTTGTACCACTCGGGGATCTCGATCATTACGAATCACCTCTGGGATACGGACTCGGGACCGCCGAGACCTCTCGTGGCGGCCTCTTTGTTCGTTGCCACAGCCCTCTTGACCACGACAGACTTCGTCTCTGTGTAGTAGTCGAGGGCCTCGATACCGTGCTCCTTGCCATAGCCCGACTGCTTCAGACCGCCGAAGGGCAGCTCGTCGTAGACCAGCTGGGGGGAGTTTATCCAGGTGTAGCCTGCCTCCAGCCGCTCCGCGGCATCCGAGGCCCGGTTGAGATCCGCCGTCCAAATGGATGATCCCAGCCCGTAGATCGAACCGTTCGCGAGCTCCAGGGCCTCCTCCATGCCGGAGACGCGCCAGACGGGAAGCGCGGGTCCGAAGACCTCCTCCTTGGCAACTCGCGAATCGCGCGCGGGCTCGAGCAGGAGCGTCGGCTCGTAGAAGTAGCCCTTCTCGAAGTCGTCCCCCTCGGGTCTTTTGGCCCCGTGCAGCACCTCGGCTCCGGTGTCTACGGCGTCCGCGACCTGTTCCTCCAGGAGATCTCGCTGCTGCGCGGAATGCAGCGGCCCGAGCATCACGCCTTCTGCTGTCCCTGGACCAACCCTGAGCTTCTGGACCTTGGCCGCGAGCTTCTCGATGAACTCGTCGGCCACGCTGTCGAAGACGTAGAGGCGCTTTATAGCCAGGCACGCCTGGCCACAGTTGAAGAACCTCCCCACGCTCGCAGCACTCGCGGCCTTATCAAGATTTGCGTCGTCGCAAACGATCATGGGATCCGAGCCCCCGAGCTCGAGCGTGGTGCGCTTGAGGTCGCCCGCCGCTATGGCCATGAGCTTCTTACCCGTTGGTGTAGAGCCCGTGAAGGCTATCTTGCGTACCAGCGGATGCTCCGCGAGCGCCTGACCAGCCCCCTCACCCGTGCCTGTGATGACGTTGAACACACCCGCAGGCAGGCCGGCTTCGTGCATGATCTCCGCTATCCGCAACGTCGTGAGCGGGGTGGTGTCGGCGGGCTTCGCAACCACGACGTTGCCCGTGATCAAAGCCGGACCGAGCTTGTTGCCCAGCAGCGTCGTAGGGAAGTTCCAGGGCACTATGGCCCCTATTACTCCCAACGGACGCCTGATTATGAGGCCGTAGGTGTCCTCGTCGAGGTCGGGCACGTACCCGCCCCTGATGTTCCTGGCGAGCCCCACATAGTGCTCTAGCGTGTGCACGAAGCGCCGGATCTCCAGTCGCGCCTCGCGTAGAGGCTTCCCCTGCTCGGAGGTGAGCAGCGGTGCCAACTCCTCCCTTGCGGCGAGGACGGCCTCCGCCGCCTTACCGAGAATCTCGCCACGCTTCGCCGCCGGGATGTCTCGCCAGGCCGGGAACGCATCATACGCACTACCGACAGCCCGATCCACCTCGACCGTACCAGAGGCTGGTACCGTATCCACCTCCTCTCCGTTCGACGGATCGATGATGGACATCAGCTCGACCCCCGAAGGGTCGGTGTAGCCGCCGTGGATGAACGCCTGAGCCATGAAGGCCTCCTCTTACGTACCTGGTGGCCTACGCCAGGATACCGGTCAGCGAAAATCTCACACTAGCTTGCGAAGACGGCGGACACCATCTCAGCCCTTTCCACCCCGCCTCCACGTTGATTCCCCGGTACCCGTGACTGAAACCACAACTCCCTTTGGTCCACCCTTATCTAACCAACCAGTAAGACTCCTGTCAACCGAACGGTCAGTCAAGATTCTATCGAGATATGGTCCACGGGTCGGCCCGAACGCGCGAAACGCCACGATGTCGCTGCATCTCTATTGCTAGTTTGCTGGCGCGGCGTTAGCCTTGGCACTGGTAGGTGGACGGTTCCATGACGTCAGCCCAGGATTTTGGCCGAAAGGGGCATCACAGTGAAAGACAAGAACCTCGAGGCGTCGAGTGAGTTCGTGCGGGTGGCCGGCCTGAGATTCGACGAGATCAGTGGCAAGAGGGTTCGGGGCAAGATCGAACTCGACGAGCGCCACCACACGCCGTGGGGTGTTGTGCACGGTGGCGTCTACACCTCGGCCGTCGCAAGCGCGGCAAGCGTCGGGGCTTCAACCGCGGTCGAAGGAAGGGGACAGTTCGCCGTGGGGGTGAGCAGCAGCACCGATTTCCTGAGGCCCGTCATGGAAGGAGGCGTAGAAGTGGTCGCCGAGCCCATCATGCAGGACAAGATCCAGCAGCTCTGGCAGGTGACGATCACCCGCAGCGATGATGGCAAAGAGGTCGTCCGCGGCCGGGTGAGGCTCCAGAATGTTCCGCTGCCTTCCTGAGGCATCCTCAGACCAAGCGCGCCGCGAACGATCAGATGAGCTGTGGACTACGGAGGTCGGGTTCCGGTGGCGCGCTCTCTAAGGGCGGGCGCGGCGAGGTAAGCGTCGCCGTTTGCGGCCCTCAAGGAGTCGAGCGTTTCGACGATGCTGCGGGCCCCAATCTCCTCTACCCACTCAAATGGACCTTTGGGGTAGTTCGCTCCAAGCTTCATCGCCCGGTCTATGTCTTCGGCGGTGGCAACGCCTTCTGAGAGGGCCACCAAGGCTTCGTTCACGATGCAGGATATGACGCGCAGGGACACGTCTTCTGAGGGCTCAATTTCGTTGTCCTCCGCTGTCTTCTCAGCACTGTAGTCGTAGAAACCACGACCGCTCTTCCTGCCGAGCAACCCGCCTTCGACCATTGAGCGTTGGAGGTACGAGGGGCGGAACCTCGGATGGTAATAGTACCGTTCGAAGAGCGATTCGGAGACGGTGAGGTTGACGTCGTTACCGATGAGGTCGGCGAGTTGCAAAGGTCCCATCCGAAAACCCGCCCCTCGTATTGCCGCATCGATCTGTCCCGGTTTACCACCGGCCTCCACGAGCCTCAGGGCCTCAAGGTAGAAAGGCCTGGCGACGCGGTTCACGACGAATCCAGGCGTGTCTGAGACCCGGATCGGGGTCTTGCCCAGCCGCTCGGCCATTTCCTCGACCTGACTCACGGCCGAGGGGTCGGTGGACGGCCCGGTGACGACCTCGACGAGGCGCATTGCCGGCACCGGGTTGAAGAAGTGCATGCCGACCACGCGCCCTGGATGCTCCGTGGCCGCCGCGATGCCTGCCACGGAGAGCGAAGAAGTGTTGGTGGCGAGCACTGCCTCACTCGCGACAACGCCCTCAAGGTCGCCGAACACCCTGGTCTTGACCGCCATATCCTCGACCACGGCCTCGATGACCACCGGCGAGTCGGCGCAGGACTCCAGGGAAGTGGTCGCCGAGACACGTCCGATCGAAGCCCGACGCTCCTCCTCCGAGAGCCGACCCTTCCTCACCCGGCGGTCCAGGTCCTTCTCGATGGTATGACGGCCAAGATCCAAAGCTTCCTCGCGTACATCGACCATCACAACCGAGAGGCCCGCAAGGGCCGAGCTCTCTGCTATTCCCGCTCCCATGGTTCCGGCTCCCACCACGGCAATATCGACCATCCGGATCTCCTGACGACGCAGCTGCCTTCTGCTCGGCATAACTGATTGTATGGACGGTCAAGATTGTAGACAATGACCGTCCTTGCGTGCACTTACGGCCAGAGAGAGGTGGACGGCGTGGAAGGCAAACGCTTCGAGCAGATCATTGTAACCGTGGAGGCGGGTATAGCGGAGGTGACACTCAACCGTCCCGACCGCTACAACGCCCTTGGCAGCCGCATGGTCGGCGAGTTGGGCGAGGCGGTCGAAGAGATCGAGGGTTCCGGGGAGGTCAGGGCCATGATACTCACCGGCGCGGGAGACAAGGCCTTCTGCTCGGGGGTAGATCTGAAGGAGCGTGCCGAGATGGACGCCGACGGCAGATGGTCCCACAACAGGACCCTTGGCGCCTTCGCCGGGCGCCTCGCCCGTTTGCAGGTGCCCACGATCGCCGCCCTCAACGGCCTGGCCTTCGGCGGCGGGCTGGAGATCGCCCTGGCGTGCGACTTCCGCCTCACTGCCGAGGGCGCGAGCTTCGCGCTCCCCGAAGTGGGCATCGGCATAGTGCCCGGCGCGGGTGGAACGCAACGGCTGCCGCGCCTGATCGGGGTGATGAGGGCGAAGGAGCTGATCCTGACTGGTAGGAGGATTAGCACTGAGGACGCGCTCGACATGGGTCTCGTGAGCAAGGTCGTGCCGCGAAGTTCCCTCATGGAAGAAGCGCGGTCACTGGCCCAAGAAATCGCCGCCAACAGCCCGCTCGCACTAGCGTACGCCAAAGCGGCTGTGGATCTCGCCTCGGAAACGACGATCGAGCAGGGACTTCGATACGAGACTGCAGCCATACGTGCCACCCTTTCTTCCGAGGACTACAAGATTGGCCTCGCCGCTTTCGCAGAGAAGCGGCCGCCAGAGTTTCCGCCGCTAACCTCTCGCCGCATGACATGAGACACACGAAACGGTCTGCGGCGGAGACTCCGGGTGGGTCGCTGGCGCACGTGTCGCCCAGATCGTGAGCCCCGAGGTGGCGAACCGCACCGGCCGAGTTGACGGGAGTATGACGGGAACAGGACAGAACAAACCGATGCCTCGAGACGCTCAAAGTGCCCAAGAATCACCCTTAACGCACTTCAGAGAACCGCATAGAACCGCCCGATTCGGCCTACGAATCAGAAGGTCGCAGGTTCGAGTCCTGCCGAGCGCGCCATATATTCCTCGCGTTTTGCAGGATAAATGCAGACGCAGTTGGAGAGCTGCGTTCATCGCCTGGCTCTTTTGACAGAGATTTGACAGTACTCCGGAAAAGGGTGCCCCTCGTAGCCAAAGCCCTCGTCAGAAGCCGTCCGCTCGCGAGCATTATTCACCACTGCGAGACCTCCGAGGACGGGCAGCCGCCCAACGCCACGTCCTCTATGGACTCGACCGCATCCCTTATGCCGCGGCTCCCGGCGGTGATGGCGACTCGCGAGCCGGGCGGAAGGTTCCGCCGCCGGAGCAACTTCCTCACCTGTTCGCGCACCGCCAGCGACACGTCAGCAATGGCCGGAGCCTCGGAGCTCTGGCGGATCTCGACGAGCCTCAGACCCTTCACTGTCATACCTTCCTCAGAAAGTCGAAGTCGCAGCCAACATCGGCCTTCATCACGTGCTCGCGCTGTTGGTCCTCTGGATCGCGGTGGCCCGGTTTCGTCGTCGGGCGTAAAGGAGACGAGCGTAGGTCATTCTCAGGATCGACGCATCCGGGTAAGGTGGCGCTCTATTAGCTTGAAGAGGCCGTCTTCCAGGCCGCGTTGGCAATTCATCGCCTCCGGGATCAACTCTCTCTTCTGTTCGAGAGACCCGGCGGTGATGTCCTCGAAGATGGCGTCTCGCCGCTCCATGCGGCGCCAGAGCTCTCCGAGGTCGTCCCGGTGCTCCGTGACGAGGTGGCGATCCAGTTCCTCGAAGAGCCGGTCTTCGATCTCCCGCTGGCGCTCCAGGAGGTCCAGGACTCGTTGCAGTTCGAGCTCGTGCGCGCGCTGGTGATCCAGCTCCCGCTGCAAGTCTTCAACGAGCATGTCCTGGTTCCACCCCTCGAAGGCCTGATCCGCCTCCACGGTGATCTCGTGCAGCCGCGCCTGGGTGCGCATGCGCTTCATCCCTTCGAGCACTCGCTCCCGCCGGCCGAGCGTCTGTCCCAGCTCGTCCAGCAGTCGGGTCAACTCCTGCTCGTGATCCAGGTTCCCCTCGGACATACGCTCCTCCGGTTCGCGAGCCCTAACCTTTAGGATAAACCCTGCGCGCCGTCGCATCCTAAAGAATTATCCCGATAGAATTCTATGAAGGTCCTGCACAAGATGTTGGGATATAGTAGGGCCGTCTACGCCGTTTAGGAGGGCAAGATTGTGGAGGCGTGGAGTGAGGACAGCGGTCCGCAGCAGCCTGAGGAAAGCCCTTCTACTTAGCTCCTCAGGGAGTGCCCAACTTCCAAGAATTCACCTTCTAGGTAGTCGGGTGAATGACGTAAGATGATCGCAGGGTATGTGGGTAAAGGAGGAATCTAGAGATGGCTACCGTAGATGATTTTGATGAAGTAGTTGAGCAATATTACCTAGCGCTCAATGAGTTCTTTAAAGGCAACCCCGAGCCTGTGAAGAGCTTCTTCTCCCATCGAGACGACGTAACCCTCGCCAACCCTCTTGTTGGCCTCCCCGCGCGAGGATGGGAGCGGGTCGCTGCGACTCTGGAGCATGCCTCGTCGCAGTTCATAGATGGCGAGAACGTCGGCTTCGAAACCGTAGCGAAGTATGTGACTCCTGAGCTTGCCTACGTTCTATTGATAGAGCGGGATAAGGTCAAGGTTGGCGGAAGCGAGGATACGGCTCCAAGCGCTCTGCGAGTTACGATGATCTTTCGACCCGAGGACGGCACCTGGAAGGTAGTGCATCGCCATGCAGACCCCATAACCACCCCACAGCCGGCCGAGTCGGTGATCCAGGAGTAATCCTACCCTTAGAGCGACCTTCGGAGACTTCGCCTTCTACGAGGTTGGGCGAATAGGGGCAGAAGAAGGGCCAGAGCTGCTAGTAGCCCCGGTCCTGAGTGCCTCTGTTATTGGGGGTTCTAACCCCGCCTAACGACCTCGCAGTTCGACATGATCCTATCCTCTGTTGTGTTGTCGGTCAGGACCGTGTCTCGCCCCGCCCGCAGTCGACCAGATCATCTTCGGCGCGTCCACGCTCGCGGGCTTTGATGTGATCTGCACCGTGCCCACCGTAGAGACGGTCCGAGTCTCCCTTGCCGATGATGGTGTCCGCCCCGCTTCGGCCCTTGAGAGTGTCGTTCTCGGCGGTACCCACCAGCCTGTTGGGACCGGCGTTGCCCACCTTCACGACCGCCAGGGCCGTCCCGGCGAACGCCATCACCATAAGCCCTACAACCGCGACCAAGATGGCCATCCTTCTCGTCATCCGCTTACCTCCTTAGGTGCGTTGTCTTTACCGACAAAGCACATGATGGATCCTCGGAGCACGAGAGCCATCCTCAGAATTATCGATATTCGTCTATGCAAATTCGTATAGACGCAGGGGCTTCTTCTAGAATTCACGCGCTAGGGATATCCACCACGAGCCCGAGTTCAGGGCCCTAGATGCCGTCCAAGATGGAGAGTAGCGTATCGAAGTCCATGGTTGGGAGGGTCCTACGAGACCCATCGAGGCTCTTTACGACCGCGTGCGAAGCGCCACCGGGGTAGAGCTCGACGCACGCGGGAGCCTCGCGCTCCACGAGTTTCGTTGGCCGGCTGCAGACCACGAGCTGGGGCAGGATGCGCAAGAACTCCCCCTCCAGGTCATTAGGCTCGGATGTGAAGATCTCGATATCGGGCCTGAGCTCCTTGAGGGCTGCGGAGATCACCTCCCGGTATATGGCCGGCTCGTTGGCTATAAGGGCCCTCATGCCTCTCGCGCCGGTATCTTGGCCCTGGCCGCTAGGGGCACGTCGAGACCTTACGGCACATGGTTGTGTAGGCTCGCTCCATCGTCCTCCATAGTGTGGATCGTTGGGATGCTTCGCCTCTGGAATTTCGTATAGATCCGCACGGATCATCGGCAAGGAGGCCCGGACGTTCAGGGGCCGACCAAGACTGTCACTCGATCGTTACCACGCCGTGGCGCACGGCGAAGACGAGCGCTTGCAGTCTCGAGGAAACTTCGAGCTTGGAGAGGATGTTAGTCACGTGGGAGTGAACCGTTCCCACGTCCACGTGTAGTCGCGTGGCGATCTCCTTGTCGCTCCAGCCCTCGGCGAGGGCCTGGAGCACTTCGCGCTCCCTCGGGGTCAGCCTGTCGATGGCGAGCTGCGCCTCGCGATTGCTCTCGCGCACGCGCACGAGGAACCGCAGGGCCCCGATGACCTCCTGCTGGGAGAGTAGCTGCTCTCCGGCGGCCAGGCGGCGCACCGCTTCCACGAGGTCGCTCATGGGCGCCGACTTGTGCATTACCCCTGCTGCCCCGGCCTCTATCGCGCTGGCCAAGTGTTTTTGGTCGGTAGTGGCACTCAAGACCAGCGCCGTTGCCTGCGGTAGGGAACTCCGCAGCTCTCTTATGAGATCAGTACCCGAACCGTCGGGAAGGTTAAGGTCAACGATTGCTACGTCCACCGCATGCTCGGCACTCTGGAGGTCCTCTCTAGCTTCCGACAGGGATCTCGGCCGAGCCACCACGGTGAGATCCGGCTCTCGTTCCAGCATGAACGCGAGCGGGTCGCGGAAGGTATCGTGGTCGTCGACGACCATGATCCTGATCTCCCTGTTCACCGTTCCACCCTTAGCTCGAACCCGAACACCGAGCCCTCGCCTGGCCTGGTCTGCACCGTCAGCTCGGAACCGTGGCCCCTGACGATGCGCTGGCTGAGGTAGAGGCCAAGGCCCACACCCGGCCTTTCGTGATGACCCTTCCGGTCGCGGCCCCGGCCGAACTTCTCGAAGATCCGTGGCACGTCATCCGGGTGGATACCCCATCCCTGATCGGCGATCTCTACCCTGACCTGCCCCTCCTTGCCGATCACCCGCAGCTCGATGGGCGTGCCTTCTGGCGAGTATTTGGCAGCGTTCGAGAGTAGGTTGCGCAAGACCTGCCCGATACGCTCGGGGTCGGCGAGCACACAAACCTCCACCCTGAGATCCCCTCGAACCATCACCTCTATGGGATGGTGCCCAGGTAGGGTACTCGCGTACACCTCGGCGTCGGCCAGGAGTTCCTCCAACGGCAGAGGGCGCGCCTTTATCCCGAAACCCTCGCGTTCGACCGCAGCAACGGCTCGCACGTCCCTGACGAGGTTGGTCAGAGCGTCGAGTTCCCGCTCCGTTGCGGTCGTGGCATAGTCGCGTACCCCGGGATCCTCCCCCTGGGCAGAGAGCATCTCGTTGAGCTTGCGGACGGCGGCTATCGGCGTATCTAACTCGTGGGCAATCATCGCGCTGAAGTCGGACCTCAGCGAGTTGAGTTCGTTTAGTCGCCGCGCGCGCTCCCGCTCGGTAGCCAGAAGCCTGGCGCGCTCGGAGGCGACGCGTCGGAGCTCGGAAACGCCGCCGATCGCGACCACCACCGCGAAGACCAGGCTGAGGGCGTCGGCAGTGGTAAGCAGGCCGCCTCCGTAGGCCGAGGGCCACAGGTAATCGTGCAAGACCGACCCGGCGAGAAGCACCACCGCAATGAGCAACCAGCTCCGCAGAAGCCCACGGCGACTCTGCCAGAAGGCTCCGACTACGGCAGCCGACGCAAGCCCTAGCGGCAGGGCAGAGAGCGCCCAGTGCCACGGCGTCAGGCAGACTAGGGGCGAGCCTAGCGTCACTGTTCTCTCCGGGTTCGCGACGCGGGATAGGAGGGGCATCCACTCTTCTGCATGCAGGAACTCGAAGAGGACCACGTAGCCGGCTACCAGGGCGATCGGGATTGCCGTTGCAGCCCACACCACGAGCCGAGGCGGCCTTCCGGGGAACAGACCTACCATGAACAGTGCTCACTCCAGCGTTTGGGTGACGAAGGCTTCGTAGAGCGACTCGTTGAGTTCCGGAGGATCCTCCTGAATCAGCGGCTCCAGGTACCCGAATACGAAGTGTCCCAGGCCCAGGACGACCAATCCCCCCGCTACCCAGCGTGCACGCCAACCTACAGCGTCAGCCAGGAACAGTCCGAGGACGAGGGCGGCGAAGAGGCGAGCCAGAGCCGAGGCCGCCTCCTCCCCGCCCACCACCTTGTCCGAGACGAGCACCGCGAACCCCTCACCCCCCAACACCAGGTTCGTTGCTGCCCACGCCACGACGAGGGCCGCCAGCACCGCGGCGACAAGCACGCTACTGTTGCCGCTCAGGGAACCCGATAGGCTTGGCGGCTCCCCTATCATACTCTCCCGAGAGTGGCCCTTCGCTCCCAACGAACCTCCTCTGCAATGTTCTGCACCCTTCAGGAAGGGAGACCAGAGTGTAGTCTCCCTTCAGTACATACGCAGGGTGGCACGCTGGAGATCGGTTCGCCAATCGGTCGAGGGTTGCCCGGGCATCCATGCGAGGGAACCACTCAAAGGGTCACCGCCATCTGACCCGCTGCCATAGCAATGAGAAAAGATCCATAAATTTGTATAGGTCATACGAACCTGGGTGGTGCATCCTTTCCCTGGATGTGCAAGCGAAAAAGAGGAGAAACGATGCGTAGATGGTTATTACTTGTCTTGTCGGTGGCGTTGGCCGTGTCGGTGTTCGCACCCGTCGCAGCCGCCCAGGGAGACGACGGGGGCTTCGACGATAAGGGTATGGATGTCAGAGGGACCGATGATAAGGGCTTCGACGATAGGGGGATGCATGTCCGAGGGGCCGATGATAAAGGCTTCGATGACAGAGGGATGAACAACCGCGGAGTAGACGACAACGCGGTGGCCAGTCCCGCCTCCAGCGCCTCGGCCTCAACGAGCGCGATGAGCAGCGCCTCGGCTTCCGCGAGCGATGATCGAGGCTTCGATGACAGGGGCAGGGGGATGGACGACCGCGGAGTAGGCGACAGCGCGGCGGGCAGCCCCGCCTCCAGCGCCTCGGCTTCCGCGAGCCCTACCGCTTCGCCTAGCGCGAGTGCGTCGGCTTCTCCCAGCGCGAGTCCTACGGCCTCTCCGACCACTACGGCATCTGCCACACCCGTGCTCCCGGACACCAGCGGCTTCCCTCCGGCGTGGGTACTCGGGCCGTTGGCGATGATCCTTGGCGGGGGCTGATGGCTCTCGGTATCGTGCGCCGTCGCTAGAACGCCTCGGACATATGAGGGGGGACGCCCTAAGGCCTCCCCCTCTCTTTGGAGAAAGACTCCCAATTCTGCCGATGTACAGTCCGCCCCGGGCGCCCATTATTAGCACCGCCATGACCGGGAAGTGCTCACCAGGGAGGGCTCAGAAAGGAGAACGATGAACGCGAAGAAGTTGATGGTCGGTTTGGTGGCCGCGGTAACCTTGACGCTGTTCACGGCCTCCGTGTACGCTCAGCAGGCAGCGCCTCCGCAGGAGGACGACGCAGCAGAGGCCTACTTCGATGATCGAGAAGAGTTTGACTGAACGCATGAGTAACACTGGCATGCGTGGGTTCAAGCGTTGTTACCCAGTTTTGGCGTTCGGGGCGTCGGTCGGTGGAGCGCCCGCTCTTGGTCCCACGTCTCGGTCGGCGCGGTGGCACCTCTACCGGTACCCAAGTGCGTCGGCGGGTGAGAAATTAGGGAGCTCGTTTGAGAAATGATAGTGTGAAACGTGCCGAACCGCGAGTCGAAGCTGGAAAGAATCGAGATCGTAGCGGTAGAGCGCTAAGCAAGACCGCAGCGCGCTCGCCCGGCTTGTGGGAGACCCGACTCAAGGTTGCGAAGCGGGTGGTTGGAGGGGCGTTTCGGATCGTCGTGTACCACCTTCGCGAGCAACATCCCCGTGGCTGGAGGCGATTGTCGGTTCCAACCCGATCACCCACCCGGCGACGGCGGTACGCGGCCTGATGCACCGCACCGCGACGGCCGGACAGATCGGCTGGATGCTCCTGACGTCAGGGGTACTCGTTGCCGTTGTCGCGCCGCTCACCATGTACCTGTACAGCAACAAAAAAGACGGCAACGCGTCGAAGGACCCCGTGTGTCGGTAGAGTACGCGACTGCACCTAGAGCCGACCACGACGCTGGGCAGGTGCATGGATATTGTTCCGGCAGAAGGATACACGCAGAGGCGCACCTCACCCAGCATAACGCGAGGGCCGGAGGCATCTGCCTAGTAGAGGAATGGCGCGGACTTCACCCTCAATCCTCCGCTCGCACTAATGGCTAGAAAGAGTGTCTTCTAAGTCCGGCCCGGATCGTCCTCACGACCCATCCATGTTCCTCCCCTGGACCGATGATACAGCCGGTGCCCGCAGGTACGCTCTCGACAGTCGACCTACAAAGGAAGAGCGACTCATGATGGACATGCTTCGATGAACCCGCGCAGCCCCTCGAAAGACGTGGCTACGGGGATGGCAACCTTCAAGCTGAGCCGACCGCCGGGCGTGCCGAAAGAGGTGCAAGCATCGTTCTTACTATGGCTTACCGCCGTCGCCGCAGGCGTCCTCGAAACAATCATCCGTGTTATCGACGCCTCGGCCATAGGCTTCGCCTCGGGCAGCGGCGGGGAGACGGATGTCACCGGTGCGATCTCTGGCGTGGTTATCAGGGTGATCGTTTACGCGCTGGTGGTTTACATAATCACACGGATGCGTCTCGGGAAGAGATGGGCCCGCCTGACCCTAGCGGTGCTGCTCGGCGTGATCGGGACTCTCTCCCTGGTTATCGACCCCATCTCGTGGCTGGCTGGGGGTAACTCGCTGAGTGAGGTCTTCACGGAGGCTAATCTCCTGTTCTTCCTTATCGCGCCGATCCGGAGTGTTCATCTGGCGGCGGTAATCGCGGCGCTGGCGTTGATGTTCCTACCGGCCGCCAACACCTACTTCCGAACCTCACGATCGGTAAGGAGGCAGGCGTTGGGCTGAACAGCGCCCGTGCCGATCTCGTGGCGCAAGAAGCTGTCGAGTGGGGACTGCTCGCCCGACGCAGATAGCATGAATCGACCGACTGCGCCGCTGGCACCGGAGACTTGTGGAGGATCGAGGAGCTCAGGCAATAGCAAGACAACGGTATCCACCTGAGTGCGTGAAAGGAGCGCTCTGCGACCTTCGGCTTGACGGAGTTCTAAGTAGTTCGTGTTTTAGGTGTTTCTCGGAAATTCGCCAGGAAAGGTTCAAAGACCATCCATTTTGGAGTATGTACCACTCCTCGCGATGCTGTTACATTAGGTGCAACCACTCCAGTGGGGAAAGGAGGAGAACTCGTTGAAGGCGATAGTACGGGACACCTACGGCTCACCCGAGGTCCTGGAACTCAGGGACATCGACATCCCGGAGTACGCAGATGAGGAGGTACTGGTTCACGTGCATGCTGCCGGCGTGGGTCGGGACGTCTGGCACATCATGAAGGGACTACCGTACCCGATACGCCTCGCGGGCTATGGCTTCCGCGCGCCCAAGAACCCCGTCATCGGTTCGGACATGGCCGGGGTTGTGGAGGCGGTCGGCAAGAACGTGACCCGCTTCCAGCCAGGTGATGAGGTGTTCGGCATCGGAAAGGGCTCCTACGCCGAGTACGTGTGTGCTCGCGAGGACAAGCTCGCACCGAAGCCCACAAACCTCACCTTCGAGCAGGCGGCGGTGGTGGCCATCATGGGGTCGACCGCCCTGCAAGCCTTGCGCGACCACGGAAAGGTGAGCCCGGGGCAGGAAGTGCTGCTCATCGGTGCGTCGGGAGGAGTGGGGACCTACGCCGTGCAGATCGCCAAGGCGTTCGGCGCGAACGTAACCGGCGTGTGCAGCACCAAGAAGGTGGAGATGGTCAGATCCATCGGTGCGGATCACGTCATCGACTACACGCGCGAGGACTTCGCCGAGGGGGATCAGCGCTACGATCTGATCCTCGACATCGGCGGGAACTCGACGTTGTCACGCCTGCGGCGGGCCCTCGCCTCCCGGGGGACCCTCGTCATCGTTGGAGGCGAAGGCGGAGGACGGTGGCTCGGGGGCACTGATCGCCAGCTCCGGGCGATTATGCTGTCCCCGTTCGTGGGTCAGAAGCTGGGCACGTTCGTCAACAAGGAGAACCACGAGGACATGCTCGTCCTCAAGGAGCTCATCGAGGCCGGTAAGGTCACACCCATCATCGACAGGACATACCCGCTCGCCGAGGTACCCGAGGCCATCCGTTATCTGGAAGAGGGACACGCCCGAGGAAAGGTCGTCATCTCCGTGTGAGACGAACGCGAAAGGTCCATTCACCGAATCTCGTAACAGGTGAATTCTCAGAAGTCTATATCCACGCTATTGCATGGACTCTAGCTGCCAAGGTGCCAGGAGATCCTTCGTCTTGTCAGCGGCCTCCTAGCTCCTCACGACATATTGTACTCGTGAATAAGAATTCGGACTCTTGAATACAAACAACTCGGATAAGGATTGACTGCGGCAAGTACCCGTCTGTACCGCCTCCGATAGCGGTCGAACCTCGAGGGGTCCGGAAGAGACAGCGACTCAGAGCATAAACGTGACAAACGGGCGAAGATCTCCGAGATCCGGGATTGCTTGGAAGGTTTTCGACCCGGCCTTGAAGAAAAACGCAGCGGCACCTTGAAGGGTACGCCCTTAAACGCTTGGTGTGAGTTATTAGAGCGAGAGTTGAGTGGAAGGTGCCCACGGATTAGAGTCGGCTTGCCTATGCCGTTTCCCGAAGGGAAAGGAACCGACTCCGCATGCTCAACCTAAGGACACCTTCCTCACCGCACTTTACGTCATGGTGGACGATTGCTGCCACTCCCATGCCTCGAATAGATGCCCAGGTCCTGATGCTTGCCTCAGCCCCAGCGAAGTCATCACCCTCGCCATCTTCGCCCAGTGGTCCAGATTCTCCAGCGAGAGGGACTTCTACCGCTATGCCAGTGGACACCTCAGAGTGAGGCCTTCCCCACCCTGCCAGATCGCTATTAAACTTCAACTGCTTGGCGCGCTCCGTTGCCGGCACGCTGGACGCACGAGTGCCTTCGCCGGGTGGGCTACACACGGTAGCTCTCGGCGACCATGGTGAGGTTGGACGAAGTTCCTGACCAGGTAAGGTCGTCCGGGCGGGGCGTCAGCTCGGGGACTTGCGGGAGGCCATCGCGGTAGCCGATAACGCGCAGCGGCAGCAGCCCTTCCCCGCGCACCTCGAGTGTCACGTCGATCCCTTCGGGCGGTACCGTGTGGAATACGAAGCCCCACTTAGATGGATCGGTGTCCTGCCTCTGGCCGGGCGCCTCCTCTACGCTGATGCCGTCGACGGTGGCGGCGGTCACGGTGTGGCTCCTCGTGTCGGCGTAGAGGGCAATGCGCGAGCCCTCTTCGGGGGTGACGCGCAGCCGAAGGACGCGCGTGTCGCCGTCTCGGTCGCTTCGTCTCACCGTGACGTCCGGTGGCTCGATCCGGGCTACAGACGCAGGTCCTGAATAGTAGCGCGACGAGAGGGAGAGGCTCGGGCTGTCGGGAAACCGGTCGTCGTCTTCGATGCGCTCTGTGTCGACGTACCGGTCGGTCCAGGGTGCCGGTTGGGGGTCCGCGCTTAGCCACCACGCCCGCTCAAGGTCGGCGTCGAGGGCGTAGACGAGTCTGGTCTGGCGGGGGTGCTCATCGTCGAAGGTGTCGATGCGCAGTCCGGCGGTGATGAGGACGAGACCCACCATCGCTGCGGCCACCGGCACGAGCCAAGCGTGGCGCAGCGCGAGAAGGTCCAGCACCGGCAGGGCGGTGACCAGAACCAGGACCGTGATGAACAGCGGACCGCTGGCGAAAGCCAGCCCGAGGGAGAATATCAGGTCGACCAACGGCACCAATAACACGACGGCCGGTACGGCGGCCGCGCTCAAGGCGAGATACCGCCACGCCTGCTCTTGGTCGGCGTCGAGGGCGTAGACGAGTCTGGTCTGGCGGGGGTGCTCATCGTCGAAGGTGTCGATGCTCAGCCCGGTGGCGAACAGGGCGAGCTCTACCACCGTCGCCGCCACAGGGACGAGCTAGGCGTGGCGGAGCGCGAGAAGGTCCAGCACCGGCAGAGCGGTGGCCAGAGCCAGGACCGCGATGAACATCGGACCGCTGGCGAAAGCCAGCCCGAGGAAGAAGAACAGGTCGACCAACGGCCCCAGCAACGCGACGGCTGGTATGGCGCCCGCGCTCAAGGCGAGATAGCGCCACGTCGGCTCCTCCCCGCTCCAGCGGAACGCGGCGGCCAGGAGCAGGCTGCCCACGAGCGGGGTCCAGCTGAACAGGTAGGCAGCCCCAGGCACGAACGCAGCCGTGAGTATGGCGAGCACGACGAACCAGGCCCAGGTCGCAAGCGCGAGCTCCTCTGGTGCGTGGCGCCGGCGCATCAGCAGGTGCCAGGCGACGGTGAGCGCGGCTGTCAGCGCGAGCAGGCCTGCGGCGTACCACTCGGGCCGGTAGGTGTCGCCGGTATGGAACGACCCGTAGCCGGGGTGGAGGAGACGCAGCACCTGCCAGACCCCTATCCCGAGCGCCGTGGTCACCACCAGAAGCCCGAGGAAACTCACCGCAGCCCACCCGACGCCGCGCGCTCCACGCTTCCGCGCGTACAGCAGGGTCGCCACGAACACCACCGCTGCGAGGACCGCCAACGGGACGGCCAGCTGCTGCGGGTAGTGGACGAGCTCTCCCAGCACGGTGAAGTACGTGAGCGACCCACCGCGCGGAACCCCCAGACCTTGCCCGGCGAAGTGGTGGGCGGTAGCGAGAACGGTTGCGCCCATGTGCTGAAGGCTCGCCGGGTCGAGGTTGGCGGGTGAGTCCTCCGGTGTGTGGTAGCGGGCCGAGCCTTCCACGAGACTGAAGTTCATCCCGGCGAAACCGGCATCGCGAAAGACGGTGAAGTCGGTGTCGTTGGGCAGCAGCTGGTAGCATGCCTCCCACCCCGAGCCGGCGATCGGGCGCTGCGCGCTCGCGAGCGCCGGGATGAGGGTTGCGTTGTCCAGGCTCGATTCGAACATCAAGGCGGGACCAGAGGTGCCGCCGGCTTCGAGGTTGAGCACGACGCTGCGTTGCGGGTCGAGCCGACCTTCTCTCACGAAGGCCTGAGCGCCGAGTAGCCAGGGCTCCTCGGCGTCGGTAAACACGATGTCGATGTCGTTCCGGGGCGGGGAACTCGAGGTGATCGCCCGCGCTATCTCGAGGATGGCGGCTACTCCGGCACCGTCGTCAGCGGCTCCGGGACCTCTCGGCACCGAGTCGTAGTGGGCGACGAGCACGACGTGGCCTGTCGGCGACGACCCAGGGATCCGCGCGTGAATGTTGTGCACGCGCGCAATAGAGGCGGTCCCCTCCTTCGTCCGCGCGGACGTTGCCTCCAGGACGGTGGGGCGCAGCCCGAGATCCTCCAGTTGCCCGACCAAGTAGTCGCGAACCTCGGCGTTGGCCGTAGAACCCACCGGATGTGGCCGCTCGGCGATCTGCTCGACGTGGGAGAAGGCCCGCTCCGCCGAGAACTCACTCGCCTGGGCGCTCGCGGGCAGGGGTTTTGGGGGTTCGAGCGTGAGGAGAGAAATCGCCGCGAACGCGCCCAGCACGAGCGCGACCACGACCCCGATCCATCGATGCTTGGCGGCTCCTTTCGGGCGGCGAAAGTTCTTGGGCTCAATCATGATTTATCCTCTACTTTCGCTCTCCTCCAACAACCCAGCACCGGTCGTGTGCTTCTGTTGCACCTTTTAACCTCCTCTCGATACCGTGTGAGTATGGACTTCAGAACCCTCCGACACCGTTCCCTTCCTCAGCCGGTTCATTCGCGTCCGGCATCCGCCGGCTCGGCCGAGCGGGAAATATCTGAGAGGTCTTCCGCGATCAGCCGCCCCAGCCGGAACGTGTCCTCCACAGAGAGGATGGTCGCTTCCGGGTGCTTCTCGAGCCAGCAGGATGCTGCCTCCGGGGAGCTGAAAAAATGCGCGTTATTACAACTGACCCTGCGGAAGGTGGCCAGATCGCGCGCCGCGACGATGGACACCACTGCAGACGGAGGCTCTACCGCCTCAATTCCGACGGACGTCACCTCGATGTGCACCAGCTCACCGGTGCCCCGGCAGGGGGACTCTATGCTCGCCGGCCGTCCTAAGAGTATGGGGAAGAGTAAGGCGTCCAGCGCGCACCAGGCAAACAGGATACGGCCCTCCAATTCCAAGCGATGTGGGGTCAGCTGGAGGGTCAAGCCCAGGCCGACGACCCTGCCTTGCTCGTCCCACTCGGCGCTTGGAAACCGGTCGAGTGCGGCTCGCACCTCCTCCGGGGACTTGGCGGAGATGGCGGCGATCTCCTCCGGGGACGCCGGTTTGC
>DASTKM010000200.1:0-2789 GCA_035715885.1 Rubrobacter sp. | reverse complement strand
TGCTACTCGTTCCTGGCCTTCCAGACCGCATACCTCAAGGCCCACTATCCCGAGGCGTATATGGCGGCCCTCATGAGCAGCGTGATGAACACCAAGGACAGGGTGCCCCAGTACGTCGCTGAGGCCAGGGCGATGAAGATACAGGTCCTCCCGCCCGACGTAAACGAGAGCGGGCGCCGCTTTACGGTGGTCGGGGAGACCATCCGTTTCGGGCTCTCCGCCGTCAAGAACGTCGGGGACTCTTGCGTAGATTCGATCATCGCCGCCAGGGAGGAGGGCGGTCCGTTTCGAGATATCTTCGACTTCTGCGAACGCGTCGACCCGAAGACCTACAACAAGCGCACGCTCGAGTCGCTGATCAAGTGCGGCGCCTTCGATAACGTAGGGCCCTCGCGTGCCGCCATGCTCGAGGTCCATGCTAAGGCTGTCGAACGGTCTACCAGGGGCCTCAAAGGCGCGCACGAGGACCAGTTCTCGATGTTCGATGCCTCCGAGCTCGCGCCGCCAAGGCCCGAGTTCCCCAACGTCGAGGAAGACCCTCGTAGGAGCCTGGAGTGGGAGAAAGAGGCCCTTGGCCTCTACGTCTCGGATCACCCCTTGCGTCCCGTCTTGCACAAGCTGGGTAAGCACACAGACACCACGGTCTCGGATCTCGACACTTACAGGGATGGGGCCATCGTGTGGGTTGGGGGGCTAGCTACCTCGGTGCGCACCAACACAACGCGCAAGGGTGACATGATGGCCATGCTCCAGCTCGACGACACACGGGGCTTCGCCGAGGTCATGGTCTTCCCGCGGGTCTACGCCAAATGCTCAGCGTGCGTGCGCGAGGATGCCGTCCTCAAGGTCAAGGGCAAGGTCGAGATAAAAGAAGGCATCCCTCGCATCGTGGCACTGGAGATGGAGGAGCTTCACCTCGAACCTGGGGCGGACCCCGTGTACCTCGACGCCGGCTCGTTCGTCGGCCACTCACAGAAGGTGGCCAGGGCGGCGTTCGAGCTTCTGCTGCGACATCCTGGGGAAAGTCCTATCTTTCTCATATCCGGCGACGAAATGCTTGAAGAGAAGATCGGGGACATCACGGATTCCTCCGAGTTGCACGCCGAACTGAAACAACTCCTGGGACCCAGATGCCTCTCCTATACATCCCCCGCCGAGCCGCAGATGGAGCAGGTCTCTTAGGACGCGCGCCTTGCGGCTCTCTCCGTCTTCAGGATTTCTGCGGGCCCTGACCCGGAGACTACCAGGGCATGACGTGCACGGGGGGCAGAGGGTTGCGCTGGGGCGCGGGCCGGGCGATGATGCAGGCTTCCCCGATCAAGAAGTGGAGGCTTGTGACCGTGGCAGATAAGATAGTCTTTACGCGCGGCGTCCCACCACCAGAGGCGTTCCCAACCGAAGAGCTGGGGGCTTGCTTCGACGTGGCGGTCAGGGAGAATCCCGGCGTCGTATTGCAGTACGGCCAGCAGCCCGGTTACGCGCCGCTGCGCGAGGAGCTTGCCGGCGAATACGGGGTCTCGCCGCAGGAGATCCTGATCGGCAACGGATCGCTGCAATTGCAGGACCTCGTCTCCTCCTATCTTCTCAAGCCCGGTGCGGTGGTCTACACGGAGCAACCTAGCTACGACCGGGCGATCAAGACCTTCAGACGTCGCGGGGCGCGCACCGTGGGGATCCCGTTGGAAGGGGACGGAATAAGCGTCGAGCGACTCGAGGCGGCGCTGGGACGCGATGTCCCTGCCTTCCTGTATCTCGTGCCTGACTTCCAGAACCCCACGGGCGCGACGCTCTCCCTGGAGAAGCGGCGGAGGGTCGTGGAGCTAGCGGGCGAGTACGGTTTCTGGGTGATCGAAGACATCCCCTACCGCAAGCTGCGTTACGAGGGCGATGACGTTCCGCTGCTGCGTGATATAGACCCGTCGCGTGTCATTACGATGAGCTCGTTCAGCAAGCTCCTCAGCCCTGGCATAAGGGTTGGGTTCATGATCTCACCCGAGGACCTTACAAGGGGGGTGACAGCGCTTGGCGAGGATACGTACCTCTCGCCAGTCCTCCCCACACAGGCCGCCGTCGCCGAGTACCTGCGCCGCGGGCTCCTCGGTCCGAATGTAGAGCGGTTGAAGGATCTGTACACACCCCGGTGGAAGGCGATGTCAGGCGCGGTACGCCGAGAACTGCCCGGTGCCCAGGCGTTCATCCCTTCGGGCGGGTTCTTCGTGAGCGTGATGCTGCCCGAAGACGCGAATACCGAGAATCTCGTGGCCCGGGCAGAGGACATAGGGCTCGTGCTCACGCCCGGCGCGGTCTTCTTCGCAGATCCTGAGGAAGGGGACGAAGCAGAAGGCGACAGATTCGTGCGCCTGCCTTTCTGCGCCGTGACGCCAGAACAGATAGAAGAGGGCGTGGAGCGTCTTGCAAGCCTGCTCTGACAGCCAGACCTTGCGCACGCGAAGGCTGAAAAGCTGACGAGCTGATGGCACCCAACAAGCAGTCTGCACCTGCTTATTGCGACGCGAAGAGGTCGATGTGGTTGCCGTCGGGGTCTTTGACGATAGCGTACCTCTGTCCCCAGAAAGCGTCCCACGGCTCCTTATACGCGTGACCTAGCGCGGCGAGTCTTTCGTAGGTCGCGTCGACCTCTTCTGGGCTCGAACACAAGAAAGCCAGGGACATACGGTGCCCTCCCGAAGGCTCCTTCCAGGCCGGGTCGATCTCTTGCATGAGCTCGGCGGTATCCCACGCGACGCGCAAGCCTGACGGAGTCGTCGCCTCGGCGTGCGGCTCGTCCT
>DASTKM010000199.1:0-16706 GCA_035715885.1 Rubrobacter sp. | reverse complement strand
GCCTACACGATCGTCAACGATACGGCTATCATGAACGGGACGGGCTGCTGGATGCCGTCGAGCGTCTCGGCGAGCCCGTGCTACAGGAGCTGGCGGCAGAACAGCCCCAACTACCAGTTCCTCGGCGACCATGGCCCCCAGTACCTCTCCGAGGCCATCTCCGACTCCAACGACATCTTCTTCTACCAGGTCGCCGACTGGATCTGGAACCAGACTAGGGATAAGGACTGGCTACCGCACTACTACGAGCGGTGGGGGTTCGGTAGGATCACCGGCATCGACCTCAGCGGCGAGACCGCGGGCCGCATCCCTACCGAGCAGGGCGAGAGAGAGCTGTACGAGGCGCTGCATGGCAGCGAGGAGGGGGCTTACTGGAGCGTGGGGGACTGGGTGAACCTCGCCATCGGCCAGGGCGACCTGCTCGTCTCCCCGATACAGATGGCCCGGGCCTATTCGGCGCTCTACAACGGCGGCACCCTCGTCACCCCGCACGTCGGCAAGGAGATCACTGACCAGAGCGGGAAAGTGGTGGAGACGATCTCCCCCAGGACCGCCGGACGGGTAGACACGAACCAGTACCAGATCGACCTCGTGATACAGGGCCTGAGGGGCGTGACGGAGAAGGACGGCACCGCGGGAGCGGTCTTCGTGGACTCGACACTCCCGGTCGTCGGGAAGAGCGGCACAGGCGAGCTGCCAGCCGGGAGGGACTACGTGAACTGGTTCGCCGGCTGGGCTGAGGGTCAAGAGGAGCCGCTGGTCGTCGTCACGATGATCGAGGGCGGCGGCTCTTTCCAGGAGGGCTCGGAGATGACGGCCGGGCCTGCCGTCCGCCACATACTCGAGGCCTACTACGGCGTCGAGCAGTCCCCCAAGGACCCGCACCCGACGGGCACCCCCCCGCTGGACCCTGCGGACCGCGCTTCCACGGAGAGCGAATCGGACGCAGCCCCGGTAGAGTAGCGTGAACCTTCTCTCGCTGCCGAGCCCGCCTTCCCCTGTAATGTTCGAGGTGGGGCCCTTCGCCCTCCGCTACTACGGGCTGTGCATAGCGCTCGGCATCATCGTCGCGACCTGGCTTACAGGAAGGGAACTGGAACGCAAGGGCTACGACGGCACCCTGGCCCTCGACTCGCTGTTCTATATCGTGCCCCTTGGCTTTATCGGCGCCAGGGCCTATCACGTTATCACAGACTACGGGCTCTACTCGGACGACCCGTTCCCCGGCGTATTCGAAGTCTGGAACGGGGGATTGGGCATCTACGGGGGCGTCGTCGGAGGGTTTGTGGGGCTCCTGATCTTCGCCCGAGTCCGGGGCATAAGCCCGTGGGTGTTCGCCGACGCCGTCGCGCCCGGACTGGTCCTCGCCCAGGCGATCGGGCGCTGGGGCAATTACTTCAACCAGGAGCTCTTCGGACGCCCTTCGGATTTGCCCTGGGCCATCCGGATAGCGCCGGAAAACAGGCCAGTCGGGTACTCAGACGCCGCGGCCTTTCACCCGACCTTCCTCTACGAGTCGATCTGGGACGTCCTAGTCTGCCTGATACTGCTGTGGGTGGCCCGCCGCTTCGCGGACCGTCTGAAGAGCGGCGATGTCTTCCTGCTCTACGTGAGCCTCTACTCTTTTGGACGCTTCTTTGTTGAGGCCCTCCGCGTCGACCCGGCTTTCCTCATCGGCGGGACCATCCGCGGAAACCTCTTCGTTAGCAGCGTCCTGGCACTGGGCTTCGCCATGATCCTTCTCCTGAGGCACTCTGGGTCCAGGCGCAAACGTCCTGAGTCCCGCTGACGGGGCTACTCTTGGCCGGAGTCTCGCTCTCTGTACATGGCGTTGACCTTCGAGTACCAGGCGAGCACCTGTAGACGTTTTTGCTTTAGCTCTTTTCTGCTCTGCTGGTTCGCGATGTTGTTCCTCTCCAGAGGATCCGACGCCAGATCGTAGACCTCCTCAGGCTGGTTGCCGAAGAAGTAGATATACTTCTCTGTCCCCTGGATGCTGGCGAGGCACCTGTACTCGTCGAGACAAGAAAAGAACAGGGTGCGGTCCTCCTGCGGCGGACCGAGGAGGGATATCCCGGGGTAATGGCCGCCTTTGACCTTGTAGCCGAGCATATCGAACAAAGTGGGTGGGATGTCGAGCTGGTTCGTCAGGGTCTCGACGCGTTTGCCTTCCTCGAAGCTTCCAGGCGTGTGGATGATGAAGGGTACCTTGAGCCCCTCCTGGTAGATGGTGTTGTCGTGCTGGTAGAGGTCGTGCTCCCCGAATCCCTCCCCGTGGTCGCCGTAGATCACGAAGATCGTGTCCTCGTACAGCCCCAGCTCTTTGTACTGGTCGATCACGTTCCTAACGAAGAAGTCGAGGTAACGCATCTCGTTCTGGTAGTGGTCGAGCGGGGGGGAGTTCGAGTAGTCCTTTTGCCCGTAACGGTCTATGGGCCTGTAGTCGTGGTGTCCCGTGACCCCCAGGTAGGTCGCAAGGAAAGGTTCGTCTTTGTGTTGCTCCAACCAACTTCTGCTTGGCTGGAGCATGATGTCGTCCTCATAGCCAAAGTAGTTGGATTTCTGGAAGCCCTCTGTCTCCATGGTCTCGACCGGTCGGAAGTCGTCGTAGCCGAAGTTCTCCACCAGATCCCTGCGGTCCTCGAAGTGCTCGGTCGCCGAGGAGAACCAGACTGAGTTATACCCCTGCTCCTTCAAGAGTTCGGGCAGGCACCGGGCTGGGACGCGGCCAGGCTCGGCCTCGGTGATCTCGCGTACGAGGTGAGGATCGATGCCGCAGTTTATCGAGGTGACGGCCTTGGAGGTGTGGGGGACGATGGTGTATGCTCGCTCGGCCAGGAGGCTATTCTTCGAGAGCGTGTCTAGGTAAGGCGTCGTGTCCAAATCCTCGTTGTAGGGCGTCATGGAGCGCGCCCTGGCAGACTCGAGGTGGATCAGGACGACGTTCTTCTTCTCAGTCTGGGCGGTCTTCTGCAGGCGGGTATCCACAGGAGGCTCTATGGAAGAGGCGTTCGCGACAAGGTCTCTGATCTGCGCGTGCTCCACCTCCGACATGACAATGTTGACGACGGCGTCCCTGGAGAATGATTTTCCGGCCACCCCAGCACCGACTGGCAGCGAGAGGAAGATGAATCCTAACGACATAGTGAACGCCCCGAGGGCGAACAGCCTTGATGTTGACGGAGAACCGAAGGATCCAGGCTCCCCAGGCTTTCCACAGACGAGCGTCGTTATTATCCAGGGACCAAGCACTATATAGCCGAGGATGACCAGAACCCAGGCCCAGATAGCCAGCGAAGTCACGCTGCCGATTATGTCCGTGATCTCTCCCAGCGAGCGGAGTGAGTACGTGATGACGCTGAGGCTGAGCGTCGAGCCGGTCTCCTGGAAGTATCCATGGGCCGAGGTCGTCGTCGCAATGACGAGTATGGTGACCGCATGGAAGAGGACAACCACAGGCCAGCGGAGACGACTCTGCCGCGTCAGGGCGAATAGCCCGACCCAGAGGAAAACGTACCCGAGGTTGAAAAGCAGGTCCGAACGCATCAAGGCTAAGGCGGCGAACCCTCCCTGAAGTTCTTCCTGAGAGTCTATCCGGATCCCCTTCAACACCAGATTGTAGACCACCAGAGGAACCAGCAAACCGGAAAGGTAGACCCAGTCCCGACCGCTCAAAATGGAGCGGAAGGAGGCGAATAGAGCCAGACGCTTGTGATATCCGGAAGCCACGAGTTCGAGAGAGTTTACAAAGATTTCGCAGAACTTGACAGCCGACCCACAATTTCCCAACCGGGCAGCTTTGACGCGCAAGAAGCCCCCTGCTATCTTGCAGATGTTCGTGCCCGCAGCCTGGAGGTATACGGGACGTGCTCCGACTGCAGGTAGAGGGGCGTAAGGTAGGGTTGCACGGCGCCACGGCCGATGGCTGGTGGCGGCTGTGAACGCGATCCTGATGGCTTTGCTTGCAGCAGTGGGCTTTTCGGCGGCGAGTCTTCTCGCTCTAGTGGGTGGCGATTTGGAAGCCAGGGGCCGGTCTTACGCCGCCAGCTTCGCCGCTGGGATACTGCTCGCGCTCGCGTTCGTCGACCTCTTCCCCGAGGGTCTCGAGCTCGGTGGAGAGGCCGCGGTCGCCGGGTTCGTTGGAGGGTTCGCCCTCTTGTTCATGACCGAGGTGTTCACCAGGGCCCACACGCACCACCTGCCCGAGGAGCACGTCCCCAAACACGCGCTGGGGCCTTTCGTCCTGGGATTGGCCGTCCACAACCTCGCCGACGGATTCGTTCTCGGCGTAGGCGCCAAGGCTGGAGCCGTCACCTCCTGGCTCGTCGGGCTCGGGGTTCTGGTTCACCAGATACCCGTTGGGATCTCCCTGGCCGCCGTCCTGATCGCGGCTCGTGTCGGAAGGGCAGGGGTTATGAGAGTGGCGGTCTTACTTGGACTGGCAATCCCTGTCGCAGCGGCGTTGACCGTGGCCTTCCCCGCGCCAGGCGAAGGCACTCTCGGTCTCCTGACCGGTGTGGCAGGCGGGGTGCTCGCATACATCGGCGCCGCACACCTGCTCCCCGAGGCCCAGGCCGAGGATACGAACAGGTCGGCCGGCATCATGTTCGTGGCCACGTTCGTCATCACCGCCGCGGGACTCATAGCACTTCCGCATTTCGGCTAGCCAGCTAGTCAGCACGCTCAGGCCCTTGGCCTTCGCTTGTCAGCCCGCCGCCTCGCTGCGCTCGGCGGCTTCTCAGCATTTCAGCTAGTCGTCTGGGAGCCTGCCCACAAGCGTAGAACCTACCGCCGTAAGCAGCGGTTCCTCATACGCTGCTGCGCGAGGCCGGAGAAGGAGAAGCTGAAATGCTGACAAGCGAGAGCCGTAGGCTCGAAGCGTGCTGAGAAGGCGCGAAGCGCCGTGCTGACAAGCTACAAAAGCAGCCACAGGGCCAGCAGGATCAGTTCCGCGCCGAACAGGATGACGGTCGGTGTCGCCGCGCGGAGCGACTTGCTGGAGTGGGCTGTGGGCGCTGTGAGCCATCCGAATGCGGCCCCGCCCACGAGGCCGCCGATATGCGCCGTGTTGCTGATATTGGGGACGGAGAATCCGAAGTAGAGGTTCAGGGCGGTCAGGATCAGGAGCTGGCGGATCAGGGGATTTTGCCAGGAGAAGGTGCCGCGGCGCACAGAGTAACCGAGCACGCCTCCGAGGAGACCGAAGATCGCGCCAGAAGCCCCTACGGCGGGCTTGTCGAAGGCGCCGAAGTAGAGGTAGGCGATGCCCCCGGCGAGCCCACTGGACAGGTAGAGCGCGAGGAATCGGCTCTTTCCGAACGCCTGCTCAACGAACGAGCCGAGAAAGTACAGAGAGAGCATGTTCAGCGCCAGGTGGATGAACCCCGAGTGCAGGAACATGCTCGACAGCAAGAGCCACACTCTGCCATCGGCGACGGCCGCTGGCATGAGGGCGCCCTGCGCGAGCACTTCAGGGGGCTGTGTCACCAGCCCGAAGTTCAGCGGGTAACCGTGGCCCTGTCCCGCGAACGCGACGGCGACGTACACGGCCACACACGTGCCTATGAGGCCGTACGTCACCGGTAGCCGGGAGAGCTCGTTCAATGCCGCATCTTACGTGGGGTCTAGCGGCGTTTGATCTCGCGCACGGCGTCCCCGACCTGCACCTTCGAGAGGTCCTGCAGGGGGCCGCCGAGCATTGACTCGAGGTCGGGATCGTCGCCCGACGTAGAGCCGAAGCCGCGGATCTGGACGTCTTCGCCGAACATCTGCCCGAACATACGCTGCAAGTTCTCCTGCATCTCACCGATGTTGACCGCCCCGAACGGCGTATCCTGCACGTTCTGTAGTCGGGCAACGGCGAGCCTGTCCTTGACCTCTGTAACCTCGGCCTTCGCCTTTACGTCCTCGACTGTGCCGAGCGTCTCGCCCGTATCAGGATCCCAAACCTCCTCGCCCTCGGGCGCGAAGATCTCGAAGAGCATGCCCTGACGGACGCCCTCTCCTCTTCCCCGGTTTATGACGATCTCGTTGTTTCCCAGAATCTTCGCTACCTTGCCTTCCACCGCCATGTGATTGGCTCCTTCCAATAATCCTGATGCTCTCACGAGATTATATCTCTCCTGGCGAGGGCCGCCTCAGGACGGTAGAATCGCCGCCATGCCAAATAGGACGAACAGGATAGGACGGCACCTTCCGACCTCAGGCGGGCTCGCCAGGACCCTTTGGGCCGCGCGCGAGCTCGGGTGCGAGACTATCCAGATCTTCGTCTCCAACCCGCAAGCCTGGACTGACCCCAGGCGACGCCAGGACGCCGATATCTTCGTCGAGGGAAGCCTAGAGATGGGCATCTGGCCGGTCGTCGCACACGCGAAGTACCTTATAAACCTTGCCTCCACGAGCGTGGAGCAGCGGGATCTTTCGGTGCTGGCCCTGGCCAACGAGCTGGCCGCCGCAGGTGCGCTCGGGGTCGACCTGGTCGTCGTGCACGCTGGTAGCCACGGGGGAGACGGCGAGGAGAAGGGCATGGAGCGGCTCGTGGAAGGCCTGGAGCGCGCCAGGGAGCGGGCCGCCGGACTCGAAGGAGCTCGAGGAGCTGTGGCCGAACCTGTGGTCGAGAACTCCGTGGGGGCCGGTACCCAGCTCTGCTCGACGTTCGAGGAACTCGGGGAGCTCACGCGGCGCGGCGGAGTGAGGGTCTGCATCGACACGGCCCACGCCTTCGTGGCCGGCTACGACCTTTCGGCGGAAAGCGGAGGGCGGGGGGTCGCGGAGGAGCTCGTGGACGCTGTGGGAGACGCGGTCGCGCTGGTTCACCTGAACGACGCGAAGTACGAACTCGGGAGCCACCGCGACGGGCATCGTAAAGTGGGGGAGGGGTGCATAACCGTCGACGCCTGGCCTGGGTTTTTCGACGGTCTGGCAGGAGTCCCCGTGGTCATGGAGACCCCGTACGGGACCCCTGAGACTGACTCCGAAGAGGTGCTTCTGGTCAAGAAGTTGGCGGGTGGGTTGCGCAAAGCGCCGATTGGAAGATAGAATCTAGGGCGTGAAGACTTTGGAGATGAGTCCGGAACGGCACGCAGGAGACCTTCTCTCCACCATCGGCGAGACCCTGCGGGCTGAACGCAACGAGCGGGGGCTGACGCTAAAGCAGGTCGCCGAAGGCGCGCACGTCTCGGTCTCGTACCTCGCCGAGATAGAGCGCGGCGAGAAGGACCCCTCCTCGAGGGTACTGGAGAGCATCGCCAGTGGATTGGACATCGAGGTCAGCGAGCTACTCGTCCGGATCGCCTCGGCGCTCGAGCCCGCGCCGGTCGTCACTGTCACCGACTCTCTGGCGGCCTAGACTCCCAGGAAACCGACGTTGCGCTTCACCTTGAAGCCGATCACGCCCAGCGACGCACGAGCCATCTCGCGTTGGCGTTACGACGAACCCTATTCGATCTACGATGGAGATCCCAACTCCGTTGATGCGCTCCTGCAACCGCACTTCTCCTACCACTCCGTCTACGACGAACACGGAGATTTGACGGGATACTTCTGCTTCGGCGAGGACGCGCAGGTCGCGGCCGGAAAGCGGCTCGGGGTCTACCAGGTCGAGCCCGCGCTCGATGTGGGGCTCGGGATGAGGCCGGATCTCACGGGAAGGGGCCTGGGAGAAGAGTTCGTGCACGCCGGCCTCGGCTTCGCACGGGAGGTCTACTCACCCCCGGCTTTCCGCCTGACCGTGGCTGCCTTCAACCGCCGCGCAATCCGCGTCTATGAAAGGGCCGGATTCGAGACCGTAGAGACGTTCGGGGCTCCAACGCTGGGCGCCGAAAGGGAATGGCTGCTGATGAGATGCGGGGCATAGGCTGGCCGCCTGCGGCCGTTCTCTACAGGCCGAAAAGGTAGACGGCCAGGATGCCGAGTGTGTTGTAGCCTGCATGCGCCAGGAAGCTCGCCGTGGTGTTGACGTAGCGGCGGAGGAGTCCGAGGCCTATGGAGAGCACGAAGATGTAGCCGAGCAGCAGCGATGGACCGTACTGGACGTGCATCGAGGCGAAAAGGACGGAAGTTATCGGTATCCCCAAGACCGGCTGCACGGCGCCGCGGAAGAGCGTCTCCTCTCCGAGTCCGGCGCCCACCCCGATCAGCAAGGCGAAGATCACCGCCGAGATCAGGCTCAGACCTTTCGGGTCGAAGAGCGTCTGCGAGATCTCACCGACCCTGCGATAAAGGTCAGGCTGCAACTGCGAGAACAGGGCGTCGGCGGCTAGCGAGAGCGCGAACGCACCCGCGATAAACAGTACGACAATACCTATGTGCATCGGGGAGATGGGACCGTAGCCGAGGCGGGCGAGCGTCTCGCGCGGTCCGCGGCGGATGCCGGCGCCGACCCCCAGAAAGGCGATGACGACGAAGGGCAACTGGCTGGCCAGGATGGCGACTGGTGGGATCCTACCGCCGGTCCCCAAAGAGAAGGCGTCCACCTGATTCAACTGCTCGAACCCGAGTATGCCTACAAGGTTATTGGCAAGCAACACAGTGGCGAACAACCAGAGGGCGAGAAAGATAGGTGGGTCCGTCCAGAACTCCCCGTTCGGCCTGCCGCGAATGATCTTCAGCAGCGTGGGGACGCAGAGTGCCAGCCCGATCAAACCCGACATCGCAACAGGTACTGCCGTGACGGCCAACAGCTGTTGCGGATAGACATCAGGGGGCATCTGGCCCGAGACCCACACTACGCCAAGCAAAGCCCCGGTGGCGAAGAGCAGGAGCGAGAGGAACACGAGCACGATCAAGAGCGATATCTCGGCCCTCCTGCTCTTTCTCGACCACTGTGCGAGGAGCGCGAGTATCCCGATGAAAACCATCGTCGCGAGCGAACTGAGGACATACTGCATAACGCCAACAGAGGTTAACACATGTAAAATGCCGGACCGCGCATGATCCGTGGCCCCGGCCGCTCTTCTGGGAAGGTGAAAAGAGCCGAGGGTCCGGAAAAAAGAGCAGCGAAGTTACAATACCGCTACCCTAAGGCACTGTCGGATAACAAGTTGGGCTTCAGGCTCGTGTAGGCGCTCCTGTTTCATGGGCCATGCTTTGAGAAGGCATCAGATACTTGTAGCCTGACACCTCCTATTCATGGATCCCGGTTCTCGCCGCGCTCCAGGCCGTCGAGCACGGGACCCAGCTCCCTCTCGCGCGCTGCCTCGTATTCTTCGAGGCTGTCCGCTTCGCGCGCCAGGTCTGCTATGCGTCCCGTGAGACCTGTACCGCCCCTCGCGGCGAGTATGCGCCAGCCCAGGAGCCTGTAGGAGTGCTCGAGGCGCGGGTCTTGTTCCCCGCCTTCGAGAAGGCGCTCCAGAAGCGCGTGCAGTGCTTCTGCCTCCTCCAGAGGTATCCGCAGTTCGACGGCGGGCTGTCTGTGCAAGCTAGCGGACTTTCTCCAGGTAGATTCTGTCCTGCGTGATCACCACCTGGAGGTCTTCAGGCGAGCGATGCAGGTAGTGGCGCCACTCACGGGCGAAGACCTCGGAATCTCTGGCGTCGGTCTTCAGGACCATGCCACCTTCTGTCTCCTCGAGCACCGCAGGATGCTCCGAGAGTTGGCCGCGCCGGACGGGGTCCCTGCGGTAGATGGAGTTTCGCGACCGGAAGCTCTGTACGCTCGAGGGCGTGGTGTTCAGCTCTTGCGCGATCCACGCGTCACCCCGACCCTCCTCGACCCACTGCCTGATCTTGGACGCGTGCGGCTTTAGCGCCACCCTTCTGTTTCCCAATGTCCCCTTCTCCTTCACCCTGTGTTGTTTTCTAGGTCATATGTACCACTTTTTGTTACCCGACGCTAGATGCATCCCTACGCTTCTCGTCCCATCAGCCTGTCAGAGGGCAGCGGTTGGCGGTCAGCATATTGTTTTCTGAGGGCTAAGGGCTTAACAGTGTCGCCGCGAGATGGGCGAGGAGCAACAAGGACACGGGGTGTCAGGCGTTGCGGCCGAGGAGATGGTCTGCAGCGGCGAGGCCTGAGAGGGCTGCGCCCTCGACCTTGGGCTGCCCGAAGGCGTCGCCGCAGAACAGCAGTGGCGGTTTATCGGAGGCGACGAGGCAAGGTTCAGGGTGGGGGTTCGTAACCCAGCTGTAGCGCCACCTGGCTAGGGAGGCTTCGACCACGGCGGGTGCGAGGTCGCCGCCGAGCCGGTCGCCAGCGAACGAGATCATGGAGTCTATGACCTCAGATTCGCCGTCCTCGAAGTGCGAGCGGCTCCATTTCGGTCCAGCGTGGACCGTGATGCCGGGGGCTCCGGAAATGCCTTTACGCTTGTTGTCGCCGATCCAGTCCAGCGGCTCTCCCTTGATCTGCATTCCTCCAGGCTCAGGCACGCCGGTTGGACCCTCGAGCAGGACCATGAGGGCGAGGCAAGGATCGTAGGAGACGGCTTCGAGCTGGCGCTTGGCTCCATCCGGCAGCGTGTATCCTCCTGACGAGGTCAGCTTCAACGCCTGAGGAACAGGGGCCCCGAGCACGAGAGCGTCCCCGGCTACCCGCAGGCCGGACTCGCACACTACCTCCCAGCAATCGTCGCCCTCATCCATCCCTACAACCCTCTCTCCGGTACGCACGTCGAGGCCTTGGGCGATATGCTTGGGGATGGAGGCCATACCTTCAGATCCTCTGTAGCGGGGATGGCCATCTTCGTTGGGCTGGCCCTCTGCGTCGGCGAAGCCGCGGGTCCACTCTGTGGCGACACCTGCCGTGAGCCAGCCTTCGACGAGGCCGGCGAAGCGTTCGCCCCTGACGGTAAAGAACTGGGCACCGTGGTCGAAGGTGCCTTCCCCGACCCGCCTAGTAGCCATCCTACCGCCGACGAGGCCCTTATCCAGGACCGTTACGGTCCAACCTTCTTGTTTCAGGGTGTTGGCCGCGAGCAGACCGGAGATGCCGGCCCTTACGATGACGCAGGATCTCTGGTTTCCGCTCACGTCTGGTGAGTCTCTTTCGGCCGATCCGCTGCTCCCTCCAGCAGATCGGCAGCCCTACGGATGCTCTGGAAGTGTACGTCCACCGTGTCCTCCACCTCGCTGGCGTAGCCGCCCGCCATTGTTAGTGCGACTGGGATTCCGCGTTCCCTGCAGGTCTCGAGGACGATCCGGTCGCGCTCGGCGAGGCCTGACTTCGTTACGGAGAGCCGCCCGAGGCGGTCTCCCTCGAAAGGGTCGGCACCTGCGAGGTAGATCGCGAGACTTGCATCCGCGGCGTCGAGCGCCACCTCCAATCCTCTTTCGAGTGCCGCCAGGAACTCGGTGTCGCCAGCGTCGTCGGGGAGGGGGGTGTCGAGGTCGCTCCCCTCTTTGTGGAAGGGGAAGTTCTTCGCGCCGTGGATCGAGAACGTAAACACGGTGGGGTCTCCGTGCAGGATCGCCGCCGTGCCGTTCCCCTGGTGAACGTCCGTGTCGATGACGACCACGCGCTCCGCGAGACCGGCGGCCTGGACGGCGCGGGCGGCGATGGCCGAGTCGTTGAGGACGCAGTATCCCTCGCCCCTGTCGGATAAGGCATGATGCGTCCCTCCAGCGAGGTTGGCGGCGAAGCCCTCGTCGAGGGCGGCGAGGCAGGCCGCGAGCGTACCGCCCGAGGCACGGCGGGAGCGCTCTACCATCTTCTCTGACCACGGGAAACCGATGCGCCGCACCTCCTTTTCTGTGAGCGTTCCTGAGGCGACGCGTTTCAGGTAGTCGGGGGCGTGGGCGCGCAGGATCTCCTCGTCCGTTACCGCTCGTGGCGTCGAGAGCTCTCCCGGGCCGCAGATCCCATCGCGCGCTACCCTCTCGCGCAGCATCGAGTACTTGACCATCGGAAAGCGGTGGTCCTCGGGCAGGGGTAGTACGAAGTGGTCGCTGTAGAAGACCTTCATGGTGTCTGGCGTCTCTCGTCCACTGCGCTAATGTAGTACATGCGGCGGGGGAGAACAGGAAGAGCATTCATAAAAACCGCAGGGGCTCGTATGGTAGCATCGCAGCTTCGAGGGTAGATGGACGATTCTGCGCAACAGCGGCTCTTCACGGAGACTCCTGGCAGCATCGAGCCGCCGGAGAAGGGCCTTTACCTGGGTACCTCCGGCTGGTCGTATGCGGACTGGGAAGGAACCCTCTACCCCGAAGCCCTCCCTTCCGCTTCGAGGCTCGCCGAGTACGCGAAGCACTTCGCGACCGTGGAGATAGACTCTACCTTCTACGGCACCCCGCGCCGCTCGACGGTGGAGAAGTGGCGTGAGATCGTCCCGGACGGCTTCCACTTCGCTGCGAAGTTTCCGCAGGAGGTGACGCACGAGAGAAACCTCGTCGGCTCCGAAGCCGAGTCCGAAAGCTTCGTGCGTACGATGGCAGAGCTGGGAGACAGACTTGGCCCGCTCCTTCTTCAGCTCCCGCCATCCTTCGACGTCGAGGGGATGGGCGTCCTCGAAGATTTCCTGAAACGCTTGCCCGAGGGATTTCGCTACGCCGTCGAGGTTCGTCACAGGAGCTGGCTTGGCTCTGATCTCCCCGAGATGCTGCGCGAGCGTGGTGCGGCCCTCGCTCTCATCGACTATCCGAGGATGCCCCGGATGGAGCAAGCGACCGCCGACTTCTCGTACATCAGGTGGCTCGGCGACCGGCGGGAGTTCCCTTCGGGACACACGCACCTCAAGAAAGAGCGCGACGACGACCTGAGGTGGTGGTCGGATCTCGTAGGTCGCTTTCTCCAGGAGGGAAGAACCGTCTTCGCCTATGCCAACAACCACTACCAGAACCACTCGCCCTCGACGCTCGACCGGTTTTTGGAGATCCGGCGCGGAGAGATCTGATGGCTGGCCCCGTCATCTTCAGTACGGGCTCGCTCTACCCTTTCGGCCTTGACAGGGTATACGCCTGGATCTCGGAGGCCGGGTACGACGGGGTCGAGATCATGATGGACGAACGCTGGGATACCCACCAGGAGCACTATCTGAGAGACCTCGTCGAGAGGCACGGCGTCCCGATCCTGGCCCTCCACCCTCCGCTGCGACGTGGTGCCTGGGAGCTTACTCCTGAAGAAACGCTGGCGCGGGTCGCGAGACTGGCCAGTAGGCTGGATGTGCCTGTCGTAGTGGCGCATCCGCCACCGCCAGGCAGGCCTCTGGAGCGGTGGAAGGCTGGACCTCTGTGCGAGGCGCGGGAGCAGGGCGTCGTCGTGGCCGTCGAGAACATGCCCAAGAGCCGCCCAGGAGGCCTTTTCAGGGTTGGGCGGAAGAGCTGTTACCTGCCCGAGCACCTCGCGGGCGTGGGCGAGGTCACACTGGACACCAGCCACGCCGGGGCCAGCAAGGTCGACCCCCTCAGGGCCCACTCGGTCCTAGCGACCCAACTCCGTCATGTCCATCTGTCCGACTCGAACCTCGAGTTGGGCCGAGACGAGCACCGCCTGCCTGGTAGGGGTCGGCTCCCCCTGAAGCCTTTCCTGGCTGCGCTCGGGGCGAGCGGTTATCCCGGAGCCGTAAGCCTGGAGCTCAAGCCCTGGCCGCTAGGGACCCCAGATCCCGAGGCTATTCTGGCGAGGATGCACGCGGCGCTGAGGTTCACGCGTGAGGGCCTCGGCGCCATCTAGGCAGTGCCTTGCCCGACCCAGGGCCTTACCATTGGGCGCGCTGCGTGCAAGGCTTCGGGGGACGACGCGGATGATAAGCTCTCCGGGAACTTCTTCAGAAAGGAGCCAGTGATGGTAGACGAAAGGGTCGGCAAACTTGCACGGATCCTGGTGGACTACTCTATCGAAGCTGGGGAAGGGGACCAGGTCCTCGTCTCTGCGGAGGTGGGCGCAGGACCCCTGATTGGGGCTCTATACGCGCGGCTGTTGCAGGTAGGCGCCACTGCAGTAACACAGATTAGCCTGCCAGGGATGCAGGAGCTGTTCTTCGAGCATGCACAAGAGCTTCACTACCAGGAGATCCCGCAGGTCACGCGCGCCATCTACGAGGGCGTGGACGCCCGGATCGGCATCCGCGCGCCGAGCAATACCAGGGCGCTCGCGAACGTTGATCCCGAAAAGCAACAGGCTCTCCAGAAGCGCAACAAACCCTTGAGCGAGATGATGCTGGAGAAAGACCGCTGGGTTCTTATGCTCTTCCCGACCGAGGCCCTGGCGCAAGAGGCGCACATGAGCCTCTCGGAGTACGAGGAGTTCGCGTTCGAGGCTATGGGACTCAACGAGGAAGACCCCGTGCGCTATTGGAGCCAGATGTCCGCCGAGCAGGAGCGGCTGAAGTCGCGGCTGGAGGAGGCCCGCGAGATCCGTATCGTCGGACCCGAGACGGACTTGACGCTCTCGGTCGAGGGACGTACGTTCGTGAACTCGGCGGGAATGAGGAACATGCCGTGTGGGGAGGTCTTTACCGGACCCATAGAGGACTCGGCAAACGGAACGGTGTACTTCGGCGTACCCGCCGCGATAGCGGGACGCGAGATCTCCGGTGTGCGGCTCCGGTTCGAGGAGGGGAAGGTCGTCGAGGCTAGTGCGGAGAAGGGTGAGGAGTACCTTTCTAGCCTGCTCGACGCCGACGCCGGGGCCCGCTACCTTGGGGAGCTCGGGATCGGGACCAACTACGGCATCCGCCAGGCGAGCGCCAACGTCCTCTTCGACGAGAAGCTCGGCGGGACGGTTCACCTGGCAATAGGCCGCTCCTACGCCCAGACCGGTGGCAAGAACGACTCAAGCGTGCACACCGATCTCGTCTGCGATCTGCGCGAGGGCGGAGCACTGTACGCTGATGGAGAGTTGATCCAGGAGAACGGCCACTTTCTCGAGTTCGACCTCGCTGGGGTGACCGATGCCAGGTGAGGCGATGCTGCGCGTGGGGAACGTCAGGGACGAGGCTGCGATGGAGAGTGTCAGGGACGCGCTCGACCGGCTAGGCGTGGACTACGAGCACGTCCGCTCCGAACCCGACGACGACCGCTTTCCCCAGACCGCCTACTTCTACGTACCCGACGATTCGGCCGAGGATGTAGAGTGGGTGCTCGCGGATCTCTCCGGGGAGCACGGCTTCGACGCCGAGGTGCTTTGAAGGTGCTGTGCAGAACGAGTTTCCTGCAAAACAGACGTGGATCAGAAGGCGGATTCGTACCACGGTGATGGTCCGTAGGTCCGAAAAGTGCCATGAGGGCCGGGAAGAAGTTAGGATGCGCTACGCGCAGTGTTCATTGACGTCGACCGTACGCTTGTGTGGGTGGATCTGGGGTTAGAAGGATGTCCGAAGAGCGAAGCATAGATGGACCACGCATCGAACGGGCCGTGCGAGAGATCCTGCTCGCTATCGGCGAGGACCCGGGGCGGGAGGGCTTGGTCGAGACCCCCGAGCGCGTCGCCGAGGCATACGCCCACCTCTTCTCGGGCCTGGACAAAGACCCGGCCAGCTACCTGGAGGTCTCGTTCGCAGCAGACAGCCACGACGCGGTCTTGTTGCGGGACCTGCCGCTTGCGAGCATGTGCGAGCATCACCTGCTCCCCTTTGTGGGCAGGGCCCACGTCGCGTACGTTCCAGAGGAGCGCGTCGTTGGGCTCTCGGAGATAGTGCACCTGGTCGAGGGCTTCGCCCGCAGGCCGCAACTCCAGGAGCGACTCACCGCACAGGTCGCCGACGCGCTCTATCGGACCCTGGGATCTCGCGGTTCCGTCGTCGTCATCGAGGCCGAGCAACTTTGCATGACCATGAGAGGCGCCCAGAAGCCAGGCACCGTTACGGTGACCTCGGCGGTCAGGGGCGTCCTCGATGAGGACCCAGGACGCAGGGCAGAGATCATGGCTCTTATCTCGCGTAGCGAGCGGCGTGGTTAGCTGAGCACCCCGCCAGATGACCTGACCGCCGGAGTAGGTCAGAGCCCGGATTACCGCTTTTCTGCGGTCTGTACCGCTGCTCTATCGGGGACTCCGGCCAGTGCGGCCCCGGCGATACCGGCGTCGTTGTGCATCTCAGCCGGCACCACCTTCGTACGCGCCGTGAGGTGGGGGAAGAACTTCTCGGACTTCTTGCTTATGCCGCCGCCGATGACGATGAGGTCTGGCCAGAGGAGGAACTCGACCCTGTGAAGGTACTCGTCGAGGCGCCCGGCGTACTCTTCCCAGCTCAGGTCATCGCGCTTGCGGGCGCTGTCTGCGGCGCGGTGCTCGGCGTCCTTGCCCCTGACCTCGATGTGTCCGAACTCGGTGTTCGGTATCAACCGGCCGCCGACGAAGAGGGAAGTGCCGATTCCAGTACCCAGCGTGAGCATCAGGACGACGCCGTCCTGATCTCGGCCTGCGCCCCAGCGCATCTCTGCGAGACCGGCTGCGTCAGCATCGTTGACAACGCTCACGGGGGCGTCGAGCTCTCTCAGTAGAGCCGCGCGCAGGTCGAAGCCGATCGCCGCCTTGTCTATGTTCGCCGCGGTCTGCACTATGCCGCCCTTGACGACGGCGGGGAATCCGCAGCCAACGGGGCCCTGCCACCCGGCCTCCCTGACCACCTCGACCGCCGTCCCGACGATCGCCTCGGGCGTGGCCGGTTTGGGAGTCTTGATCCTCACCCTCTCCTCGAGCAGCTCACCCGACTGGGTGTCCACGGGCGCGCCCTTGATCCCCGACCCTCCGATATCTATCCCGAACACGTTCATGAGCCCTCCAGAGACGGATACGTCCTCATTCTATACGATCCCACACTCCCGCCCGA
>DASTKM010000198.1:0-2337 GCA_035715885.1 Rubrobacter sp. | reverse complement strand
GTCAAGACGCCCATGGTCATGCCAACGGATGAGATGGCGGTCGCCGCTGCCCTCACCATGTGCGCCGGCGTCGACCCCGCCGAGGCCAGGCTCGTCCGCATAGAGAACACCCTCAAGCTCGGGAGGATCTGGGTGTCGGAGACACTGCTTCGCGATGCCGAGAACAACGAGCGGCTGGAGATCCTGGAAGAACCCCAGCCAATACGTTTCGAAGGAGGCGAGATCATACCCAGGCACGCATAGCAGTCAGGTTTGCGCGTGAACCGTGCAAACCTGAAATCTGAAGTCTGATGCCTGTACTTACGGTCCGTAGAGATCAGCGCTAACGGGGCACGCGCTGTTCGACGGGGAGTATGGAGAAGGGTCTGTGCGGTTCGGCCTGGTACCAGTAGGCGACCGATGAGTAGTCATCTGAGCGCTTGTTGGCGTGGCCGTGCTCGATGGTGACCCTGATGGAGCGTTCGAACGTCACGGGGTCCTCCACGTGGAACCGGTAGAGGCTTACGTGACCGCCCCAGTTGTCCCCACCCCCGAGGGTGATACCGTGGTAGGGCGCTGAGTACTTCTCTTGTGGGCACCAGGCTGTGTTGAAGTAGTCTTCGGTGCCTGTCCCATGCAGGGAGGGTGGCCATTCATCGCCATCTATAAAGATCATGTCGTCCCCCTCCCCGTACCAGTTCCAATGGTTGGTATCGCGGAGGTTGTGGATGTTGAGCACGCAGCCGACGTATTGGCCGCGCCCCTCGGCCTCCATGATGGTGTAGTTGCCCTCGCCCGTGACGTTCTCGCCGCCGAAGAGGAACTCCTCGTTGCTCTGGCCATCTTCATCGACGCCGTCAGTGGGATTCTCCCTGCGCCACTGGGCGTGGAAGCGTCCCAGACCCTGCTCGAGCGTGTCGAGCTCCTCGTAATCCACGTAGTAATAGAAGAGGACATTCTCGTGCTCCAGCTCGCTCACGAGGTCTATCCTGGCGCCCTCGGCGAAAGGCATGTGGAAAAAGCAGTTGAAGGACTTGCCATTCCCGGGGCTCATCTGCAAGGGTGCCGAGTGAAAGTTCGTCGTGCGGGCGTGGCCCACGCCGAAGAAATCCCCCAAGGGCACGAGCACACTCGGTTCTTCCTCTCCATCCCAATACATCCTGAGGAGCAGCCTGCGCAGGAAATCAGGCTCGATAGCGTTCGGGGTCCTGTCCATGTGCTCGTTGGCGACGGTGATCCAGACATGATTTATGGAACCGGCGCCGCCCATTTCGGCCAGGGTCTTGGTCGCACCGGGCTCCACGTGTATCCGGTCGTCGTTGCCGCCGGAGCGGTCCCAACTCGATGCCCGTCTGCGGCGGCTGCTTCTCAGGCGCGGGAGATCGCGCAGGCTGCTCCCGAAATCTTCGTAACCACTCACGTCGTCCCCTTTCCGGTTGTCGAGAGCCTCCGCTGCTCGGTTCAGCCCTGGAACCCAAGGCACTGGGAGATCTCGGTGGCGGCCCGTTTGGATAGTTCGCCGATCTCGGGGAGAGCATCGGGTGGCAGACGGAAGGCCGGGCCAGACACGCTCACCGCACCATCGACCGCGCCGTCGGCACGGCGAATCGGCGCTCCGACCGCGTTCAACCCCGGCTCAAGTTCCTCGACGGTATAGCCGTAGCCTTCGTCCCGAATCTTGCTCGTGTGGTCTTTCAGGCTTGCCGGGTCAGCGATTGTGTTCTCCGTAAAGCGCTCCAGCGGTCCTTCCAGGATGCGCAGGAGTTGATCTTCTGGCATGTAGGCCAGAAAGATCTTCCCCGCGGCCGTGGCGTGCAACGGCGTGTGATGTCCCGTCCAGTCAACGCCGAGGGCGGACGCCCGAGAGATGCTCTGGTGAATGACGACGGCGTCATCGTCCTCCAGGACAGCGATGGTGACCGTCTCCCTGGTACGCTCGCTCAAACGCTCGCAGACGGGCCTGGCGCAGCCAAGGATATCGAGGTCGGCCCTCACCGCCCTCGCGAGTAGCACCAACCCGAAGCCCAGCCTGTACTTCTCGGTCGCCGCGTCCTGCTCGACCAGTCCCCGCTCTCTCAACGTCGTGAGTAGCCGGTACGCGGTGGATTTGTGGATGTCGAGCTCCCTGGCGACCTCAGTCACGCCCGACCACCCGCGGCGCGACAGGAACTCCATAACGGAGACGGCTCGGTCGACCGACTGTACCGAGGGGCTCCTGCGGACTACGGCGCACATAAGCGCAGATCCTACACTACCTTATGTATCCCGGCTCGGTCCACCCGGCGCTCGGAGACTCCGCGCTACTCGCCCGGCTCGTGCCTCCGCCGGTAGAGCCTGACCCTGGAGATCGTGCCGCAC
>DASTKM010000197.1:0-5297 GCA_035715885.1 Rubrobacter sp. | reverse complement strand
CGGAAGGGTGCCCGGAGAGGCGCCGGAGGATTCTCCCGCAAGGCTGCCCGACCTCGCACTCAAAGGCATAGAGGAGTTCAACAGGGGCGAGTTCTACGAGTGCCACGAGTATCTCGAAGAGGCCTGGATGCAGGAGCCGGGACGCGTCCGTTTCCTCTACCAGGGCATCCTCCAGGTCGGCGTGGGTTTCTATCACCTCCAGAACGGCAACTGGCGCGGGGCTACGGGACTCTTGCGGAACGGCGCCGTACGTCTCAAGGAGTTCGAACCGGTGACCCTCGGCGTCGACGTGGCGAAGCTCGTCCGTGAAAGCGAGCGATGCCTGCGAGAGTTGGAGTCGCTCGGGCGCGAGCGAATAGACGAGTTCGACCGGTCGGGGGTGCCGAAGGTAGAGTGGACCGAGTAGAGAGCAGATCTGTTAGTATGCACGCTCGCGGGATAGGGCCGGTTGCACGATAGACTCGGGAATAGAGCACGAACGATGCCAACAAGGGACTTTTACACCCTCCCAGAGGCGGCGCAGATCCTCGAGGCTCCCCAGCGTAGTCTCCTGAAGAGTCTCGAGACCGGAGAGATAGAAGGCGAACGGGACACGCAAAGCGGTCGGTGGAAGATCCCGAAGCAAGCCGTAGACGAACGGGTATCCGCCGACTCGTCACCCGAGGACACTGCAGAAGAGTCCCAAGGACCATCAGCCGAGATGATCCGGGAACTCGTAGGCGAATTCGGCGACCTTCACAGGCATGTATGACACCTGAGGAGCCGCCTGGACCGCGTTCGGCGAACCAACACAGAAGAGAGGGAGCAGCTCCTGGCCGAGCTAGAGCAGGAGCGGCAGGGACACCGTCGAGAACGCGAACGCGCCGATAGGCTGCACGAAGAAGCGAGTAGGTTGCGAGAGGAACTGGAGAGAGCCAAGGGGTCCTGGCGAAGACTCTTTGGTGGGCAAGATTGAGGATCCCTTTCGGCCTTGCTGTGGCGGAGCGGAGGAAAAAAGGTGTCAAAGACCCCCTGCTAGCTATAGCATGCTATGTATCGAGGTTTCGGGAAACGGTGTCGCTCATTCTTCGTAGAGGATCTCACCCCGAGAGAGGCGACGGGCGATATCGTAGGTCTGTCCCTGAGAGCGCATCGTGGGAGAGTGGGCTGCCAGGTAACGCGCGGCGGCAACCAGCACATGTGCGCCTACCGTGGTGTCACGCAAAAGGGCATACTGCCTGAAGGCAGCTTCGATAGCCTGTATCGTATGGAAGTTACGGTCCTCCCTGAGGAGCAGGCCTCCCATCACGGCCAGGAGCCGGTCGGCGTCTCCCCCACTGTAGAGGTAGTTGGCGACCAGTGCCCCCGATGCATCTACCTTCTGCCTTTCATCAAGCAGCGTTGAAAGTTCTGCCAGCAAGTCATCTGGCGCTGCCTCCGAACCGTTGGGCTCTGGCACACGTGAGGGCGGGACGTTGAGGAAGCGGTCGAGGTGGACACTCATCGCGGCGTCGAAGACCCCTCTTAGCAATTCCGGAGAGGGGACTCGCCTCAGCCCCTGGTGGACGGCGTTGGAGAAGGTGAAGGTGTGCAGGGAGGTGTCCCAGTCGCCGAACTCGTTCGTGGTTGGGAAGCGCGCTATGCGCAGAGCAGCGGCGTAAGTCACCGTGCCGGCCAGTTCCGCTTCGGTGGCGCCCTCCCGCAGTGCTTCTAGTAGCGCCTCGGCGATGGCTCCCCCATGCTCTCCCAACAGCTCGGTGGCGAGTTCCTCGCGGCCCTCCCACGTTCCGCGCCTGTCCCGGCCGCTCTGTAGAGTGTTAGGCAACCTTTCGAAGGCGGCCTGGAGTATTTCTACCAGATCCACGGGGTTGCGCCAGGAGTTCGACTCCTCCATACGCCTCGCGCCCACATATCCTTCGGCCAGGCTGGAGAGGACGACCTCAGCATGCGACCATCCGGCGATATCGAGTGCTTCTAGTGCCTTGTTGGTGAAGTCCAGGACGTGCCCGCTATCCAGGTAGCGATGGTCAGTGGCGGCAGAGAAGAGCAGATCTGCCATCTGGGCGGGATCCGCCCCTGTGCGCACCGCAGAGACGATGCAGCGCTCGGCCCCTTCTGAGTCGCGCACCTCTACGAACCGTCGGAACCAGATCTTGAGCGTGGCAAGGTCCACCGTCTCGGTCGGTAGCGGACGCAGGGAGAAACGTGGCGGTTCCCCGGCGGAGTCACGTGAGACGGCGGAGAGCCCATGGTAGAGAGCCCGTGGCCGGTCCTGGGGAGTCAGGTGAGGCAAAAGGTTCATCATGCAGGCGTGCATGGTCAGTCCTTGCCCCCATCCCGCTCGCCGGTATCTGCTGCCAAACTCCAGCCCCGCGCGAAAAGGTTCGGCGGGATCTTCCCCGCTGCCCAGCAACCCGATGACCGACTTGGACACGACCAACGAAATGTTGCGCTCCAGCCCATCTCTCAGGCGTTGGCGCAGGTAAGCAGGACGGTCCTCCCGCGGCGAGAGATCCACCCATACTTCGTTGTCTCTAACCTCAACGGGGAACACGCGTGCCTCGTCAGCAAACTGATCGAAGGTTCCACCGCTCTCGAGGTCGAAGCGGGCGTGATGCCAGTGGCAGGTGAGGATGCCGTCTTGCATGGTACCCCGGTGCAAGGGGAATCCCATGTGGGGACAGCGATTATCCAGAGCGTGCACCCTACCGTCATGGAAGAAGAGCGCGAGCGAGTGGCCGGCGACACGGACAGAGGTGCGACCTGCGGCACGCACATCGTCCAACCAGGCGGCCCGCACGAAGTTATCTGAGAGTGTATCCAGCGGCGTCATCCCTTTCCCGTCTGGACATTACTGTATGACACGAACGGTGAGGAGTCCAGCTCCTTCCTCTGCCTTGGATGTCCCTGCAACGGGATCGTTCGAATGGCCCTGCGTCAATAGCCGATAGCAGGTGTCCTGTGTACGAACGTGTCATCGGTGAGCTGCTTCATCAGGAAATCGGCGACGTCAGCTCGCGAGATGTAAGGGCGCCGGCCCGGTTTCAGATCCAGCCCCACGCGGTAGTCGTTCGTCCACGGCCCGTTGGTCAGTATCATGGGGCGTACGATGATCCATTCCAGATCGCTCTCCCGAACGAGTTTTTCCTGTGCCTCCTTCTCTGCGTACTCATCCCTGAGCAGCGGCGGCACGAGCACGTTCATGAAGAACGCGCCCGCAAACCCTGGATCCTGCTTGCTCTCCCCTGCTCCCCACGCAGTCTGGCACACGAAGCGCCGCAAACCATGCTCCTTCATCGCCGCGATGATGTTGGCGGAGCCGGCCGAAACCGGTCCATGCGGGTTCCCCGGTCTGTGAGGGTGGAGCGGGTTGCTAGGTTGCCGCGAGCCGAGGACGCTGATCACCGCCTCGTTGCCGTCCACCGCCTCGCGCACCTTCCCTGCGTCGGAGACGTCCCCCACGACGACTTCTAGCCGCCTGTGGCGCGCGCTCATCCTGGAGGGATTTCTGACGAAAGCGGTAACTTCGTGCCCTTCTGCGATCGCCCTCTCCACGAGACGCCGCCCGGTGCCGCCCGTAGGTCCGAAGATCACCAACCTCATGGTCGCACTCCCTGTAGTCCGCCTTCGCAGGCTGCCGCCCGTAAGTGTACCCAATCCCCCCCTGTACCCGACCTACTAGTCGCTGGGCAGACTTCGACGTACCTCCCGAGCGGGCTAATATCTTTGACCCCGTTGGCGAGTGATGTCGAAGAGAGCCGAGTCGGATACTGCCATAACGGCCATCACGCCGCACTGGACCGGGTCGCTCACCACCAGGTCAGCGGCGTCAGGAACGCTGCCTGGCATGTTGAGCGAGAGCACGATGATACCTTTCTCACGGATCTCGTGTACCGCTCGGGTGACCTCCCCACCCATCAACGCACCGGCCAGGACGAGCGCCACTGCCCGCGGCAGGCGGGCTACAGCGCGCGTCGCAGCGGCGAGCTCTTCCTCGCCGACCAGGGGGATGGTGTCGACGGAGATCTTCTCACCGCGAATGTTGTGCCTATCGGCCTCGGCGACCGCGCCGACCACCACCTGGCCCACCTGCGCCCCTCCGCCGACCACGATGATCCGCTTGCCGTACACCTTCTGGAACGAAGGCGCCCGTTCTGCCGCCGTCACGACGGGCAGCTCCTTTAGGTCAGCTATGAGCACCTCCGCGGCTTCGCCGGCGACGTCCTCGAGCTCGAAATAGACTGTGGAGAGCCCTTCGCGCCGCTCGGCGATGTCGACGTGGGTTATGTTCGCCTCATGGTCGAGGAACACCTTTGTCAGGGCGTGCAGGACACCGGGCTCGTCGGGCGTTTGGACCATCAGGGCCAGGGGGATTTCACGCTCGGCGCTCATAGACCGGAGTGTATAGCCTCTCCGGCTTATCTTCTTCGCTCGTGAGGGTGGATTGTTAGCCGATCAAGACGACGAAGAGCCGCTGCAACACGACGACGATGACGGCGAAGGAGAGTGCGACTAGCGTGGCGAAGACGCACCTAAGACCACACTCCCAACCCATAGACGGCCGCAACAAAGCCCACCGCAAGCCCGACCAAGCTCCCAACAAACGCTGTAATCAGCTGGGTCCAAAGCGCCCTCTCGAAGGCGCCCGCCACCGTGAGGGCGGCATTGGTGAACAGGATCGACGGCCCCACGAACACCAGAAAATAGAGCACTACACGCCACACGCTAGGGACGGAGTATGCGGCGGAGAGCACGAGCGCCGTGAGGATGAGCGCCAGCAGTGCGAATGCGCCAAGCAACCATAGCCGCCGCACGCCGCCCGCCCTGAACGCCCACACTGCAGCCGGGGCGAAGGCCAGGATCAGCGGGAGAACGAACAGTGCAAGCATCGCTTCCACCCCAAAATCCAGGCTCCGGGAGACGCGCTTGGCGTCTCGCAGAAAAGAATCACTCGCAGTGCACACTCCTCCTTGTAGGTCCTCAGCAGGTCAAAAGGGGCTGCTAATCTGATTCCTTACTCTTCGGGAGAGTAGGCGGGTGTAGCCACAGAGAGACGTGCGCAGGCTGCATGGTCTCCCTCACCACGCCTACCAGGTCGTCGTTCAGTGCCTCGATATCCGTCTCATTTCTCAGTTTGAGGGAGTAGGCTTCTAACGCCTTCCTGGCGTCGTATTTCCTACGGTAGAAGCGGCGATCTATGAAGGACTGGATGCTCCTTCTTAGGGGGTTGAATAGTGCGGCGATCAAGAGGGTAGAGGCCACGACTGCGAGGGTAGACTGCTGGCCGGTGAGAGCGACGAAGAGCCGCTGCAGCAGAA
>DASTKM010000196.1:0-3028 GCA_035715885.1 Rubrobacter sp. | reverse complement strand
AACTCAACCATCATCCTGCCCGTTCCCATAGACCTCATCCGACCCTTTATGGAGTCCCAGAACGGAGCGTCCTCCTCCTACGGCCAGGAAGTAAGGGCGGCACGGCGCGAGGAGGAGAAGGAGGCCGAGCGCCTCTACGAGGAGGCCGTAGGAGAAGTCTCACCCCAGGCGTCGCCGGATGAGGTGACTTCCGATGAGGTGCGACCAGAGTGAGAACGTACCTAGAGCGATTTGCAGCGGGATTGAGCTGCTCCGAATCAGGGATTCGGCTGTTAGTGAGCCGCTAAGGACCAAAACAACGAGCCAATCTGGCGCCGCCCATGACTCCAACCCCCTGCAGCCCGCCGGTCCACGCGGCGGGTTAGCGTCGTATACATCTGGGTAAGAAGATTCCCGAAGTTGCAAAGTTACGCTTCCGGCAAGCTATTTCGTCAGTTTGCGTGAGGGGAGCCGGATGACCGAGAGGTCCGATGGAGCGTGAAACAGCCAGGATAGTGGAAGAGGGGAGCGGACTATCGGATCCGATCTCACTGACCCTTCCGAGCAGCCCGGAGTACGTGCTGCTCGCCCGTTTGGTGATGGGCCAGGCCGGACGTCTGGCAGGACTCGAACCGGAAGAAGTCTACGACCTCAAGCTCGCCGTTACCGAGGCGGTGACCAACGTGATCCGCCACGCCTCTGTGGATAGCTACGAGATCGAGTACAGGATCTTGCCGTTGGGTGTCGAGATAAGCGTCACGGATGCCGGCGGCGGTTTCAGCGTTGCGGATCTCACGGGCGAGTCGGACGAGCATGGTGGGTTCGGCCTCACCGTGATCCGCAACCTGGTGGACGAGTTGGTGCTCGACTCGACCAAGGGTGGAGGGACGCGGCTGAAGATGATCCGGCGCGTCCACGGATAGGGTGGAAATCCAGGGAAAGGCACTCCTTGGCGTTTCATGATCTATCCAGTTGAATCTTCGGTGCGCGTTAATATACAGTTCACCGTGTACTTAGCGTGCCAGAACGCCGAGAGGGGCTAGAAGGTAGACAGTGCAGCAGCGTGTAAATCCCGGCAACAAATCGCTCGCCGATTATCGCAGCATAGTCCGTCGGGAGCTCTACGATGAGATAGTGGCCCTTGGGGAGCGTCTGAGGGGGAAGCGGGTTCTGCACGTCAGTGCGACGAGCTTCGGTGGTGGGGTCGCTGAGATCCTGTACACGCTCGTACCGCTGATGCGGGATGCCGGCCTCGAAACCGAATGGGACATTATGTTCGGGTCGGAGCCTTTCTTCAACGTCACCAAGAGCTTCCACAACGCCCTGCAGGGCGCCGAGTACGAGCTTACCGTCGAGGACCGGGCGATCTACGAAGAGTACAACCGCATCTCTGCCGAGGCACTCCAGAAGTCCGGCGAGGACTGGGACATCATGTTCGTCCACGATCCGCAGCCGGCCCTGCTCAAGCACTTCTCGGGGGGGCTTTCGCCGCAGACGAAGTGGATCTGGCGCTGCCACCCGGACCTCTCGACCCCCAACCGGCACGTGCTCGACTACCTACTGCCGCACATAGCGGACTACGACGCGCAGATTTACACCATGGAGGAGTACACCCCTCCTGACGTGCACCTGCCCGGGCTCACCCTTATCCCCCCGGCGATAGACCCACTCTCACCCAAGAACATGGCCCTGAGCACTGACGACGCCCGCTACATTGTCAGCCAGTTCGGCGTGGACGTGGAGAAGCCTTTTATGGTGCAGGTCTCGCGCTTCGACCCATGGAAGGACCCTCTTGGCGTCATAGACGCCTACAGGCTCGTAAAAGAGGAGGTCCCCGAGGTCCAGCTCGTCTTGATTGGATCGATGGCCCACGACGATCCCGAGGGTTGGGACTACTGGTACAAGACGGTCAACTACGCTGACGGGGACCGCGACATCTTCCTGTTCTCCAACCTCACAAACGTTGGAGCCATCGAGGTCAACGCCTTCCAGTCCATAGCAGACGTGGTGATTCAGAAGTCCATCCGCGAGGGCTTCGGGCTCGTCGTGACAGAGGCGCTCTGGAAGGCGAGGCCGCTGGTCGCGGCCAGAGTCGGCGGCATCCCAATGCAGGTAGATGGGGGGGGCGGTATCCTGATCGACACCATCCCCGAGGTGGCCTCCGCGTGCACCAAGCTCCTCAAGGACCGCGACTTCGCTCGCGAGATGGGCCGTCACGGGAAGGAACACGTGAGGACGCACTACCTCACGCCGCGTCTCCTCCGCGACGACCTTCTTCTTTTCGCTAAACTGCTCGGGGTATAGCAGCCGCGAACGAGAGGGGGACCATGGCGCACGGCGAAGGCGGGAGGACCATCGTGGTCTCGAACAGGGGGCCTGTAACGTTCACCCGCGGCGAGTCGGACGAGCGCGAGCACTCCAGGGGAGCGGGGGGCCTCGTCACCGCCCTGAACGCGGTCCTCAGACGCACCGAGAACGCGGTCTGGATCGCCTCGGCCCAGAGCGAGGAGGACATCGCAGTCTCGAAGGAACCGGCGCCATACGAGATCGAGGACTTGCGTGTCAGGTTCGTAGAGCACGACCCTGACGCCTACGACCTGATGTATAACGAGCTCGCCAACCCGCTCCTGTGGTTCGTCCAGCACGGGCTCTACGATCTCCCTTACTCGCCCGCGCTCGGGGACGAAACGAGGCGGGCCTGGGAGGAGGGCTACGTCCCCGTCAACCGCAACTTCGCCGACGCCGTGGTCGAGACCGCAGCCGGCCAGGATTCGCCCACCGTCCTCCTCCACGACTACCAGCTCTACATGACCCCGCTCTTCGTCCGTGAGCGTCTCGGAGCTGGCGCCTTTCTCTCCCTGTTCGTCCACATCCCCTGGCCCGAGCCTGACCTCTGGCGCGTCCTGCCGCACTACGTAAGGGAGGGTGTGCTCGAGAGCCTCCTCTCGGCCGACGTCGTAGCCTTCCACACCCACCGCTACGCCCACGCCTTCGCCGAGACCGCCGCCGATGTACTCGGCGCCAAGGCCGAGGGCGGTGTGATCCGGTA
>DASTKM010000195.1:0-3920 GCA_035715885.1 Rubrobacter sp. | reverse complement strand
CGGCCCGCGCTCCTCTTGGTAGCCTGGCATCGTCGGGGCATTTTATCCCGACGTCGGTGGCCACCATGCACTCGGTGCAAATGGGCCGCCCGCACGTGGCGCATGAGACGCGAGTCTCCCTTTTCGGATGCCGGTAGCAGTACATGGGCTCGGCCATCAGCGATCATTCCTTCTGCTCCGCGCAAGCTCGCCACGGGGCATCAGGACCAGCTCCCTCTTGTAGCTCTGGTGGACTTCAGCGATCAGCCGGCTATGCTCCGCGTCCTTCCTGTCCAGTTCTTCGCGCAGAGCACGGGTCTCGGCCTCCAGCCTCGCTACGTGGCGCTCGAGGTCGATTACCTTCCTCACGCCGGCGAGGTTCATTCCCATCTCCTGGGTCAGCCTCTGTATGTAGCGTCCGAGGTCAACGTCCTCCTGCGAATAGAGCCTGGTGTTCTTTATGCTCTTGCGCGGACGGAGAAGACCCTTCTGCTCGTACATCCTTAGGGTCTGCGGATGCACCCCGATAAGCTCGGAGGCTATCCCGATCATGTACACAGGACGCTTTCTGAGGCTCACGATCTCACCTTCTTGAAGAGATCCTGCCTGACATCCTCATCCCGCTCTTCGGCGAGGGCCTCCAGGATCTCACGCTCCCGCCGCTTGAGCTTCTTCGGCACGACCAGGCCCACCCGCACGATGAGGTTGCCGTTCTCTGCACCATTCTTCTTGGTCCTGGGCGCTCCCGCGCCCCTCACCTTGAACTGCTTGCCGTCCTGCGTACCGGCCGGCAACTTGACCCTCACCGTCCCGCCGCCAGGCCTGGGCACCTCGATCTGCGCCCCGAGCACAGCCTCGACGAAGCTGACGGGAACCTCGACCACAAAGTCGTCGCCACGCCGCCTGAAGACGGGATGCTCCTCGACCCGCGTCACGACGTAGAGGTCTCCCGCAGGACCACCTCTCCTGCCAGCGCTTCCCCTGCCAGGGATCCTGACCTTCATGCCATCCTTCGCCCCAGCCGGAATCCTGACCTTGACCTGCCTGTTCCTGCGTACCCTGCCGTTGCCGCCGCACACCGTGCACGGCTTCTCTATGATCCTGCCCTCCCCACCACACCTGGAGCACGGCGTCGAGAGCGCGAAAAAACCCTGGTCCCGGCTCTGCACACCCCTGCCACCACACTCCGGACACGTCAGCGGCGCCGTCCCTGGAGCAGCACCCGTGCCCCTGCACTCACCGCATGCCTCCTCGACCGGTACCCCGACCCGCGTCGTTACACCGCGCAGAGCATCTTCGAAACTCAGCCTGACGTTTACGGTTATACTCTCGCCTTTTGCCCTGGTCCTCTGGGCTGCACTGGCGCTACGTCCGAAGATATCCCCGAGGTTTCCGAAGCCGCCGAGTAGATCCGAGAAGTCCTCGAAGTTCGCGCCACTTGGCTGTCCGGCGCCTTGGGAGCCGAAGAAGGTGCGGGGACCTTCATCGTATTCCCTTCTCTTCTCGGGTGTCGAAAGGACCTCGTAGGCGTGCTGTACCTCCTTGAAGCGCTCTTCGGCCCGTTTGTCGCCAGGGTTGGCGTCGGGATGATACTTACGTGCTAGCCTGCGGTAGGAGCGTCGGATCTCATCCTGAGGGGCGTCCTTGGATACCTCCAGAACCTTGTAGAGATCCAACTTCTCCATACCCTAAACCTGCTTCGCAACGACAACTTTCGCCGTCCGAATCGGCTTCCCGTTGAGTAGATAGCCCCTCTGGAAGGTCTGGATGATGGTGCCTTCCTCGTGCTCCTCGGAGACCTGGCCCATAACGGCCTCGTGGACGTTCGGGTCGAACGGTTGGCCGTCCGAGGCGACGGGCAGAAGACCTTCCTCGCCGAGTACGTCGGCGAGTTGGTCCCTGGTAGCCTGAACACCCTCGCGGATGTCTCCCCCGGCCTCGAGTGCGCGGTCCAGGTTATCGAGGACGGGGAGAAGCTCCTGCACCAGCCTCTCTGATGCCATCGATAGTATGCGGATGCGTTCCCGCTCCTGGCGCTTGCGCGAGTTCTCGAACTCGGCCTTCAGGCGCTGCAGGGCGTCGAGGTACTGGTCCCGATCCCGGCGCGTGGCCTCCAACTCTACCGAAAGCACCGCCGCCTCATCCCATTCAGGGTCTGGCTCCTCATCGGTGGCCGGTTCGACCTCGGCGTCTTCTGGCGCGCCAGGGCTCTCCCCGTTTTCGAGAGACGCAGGGTCGACCGGGGAGTCCTCGGCTTCCTCTACCGCTCCGTCTTCCTGCCAGGCGTCATCCCCGAGTTCGGGATCTCGCTTGTTCTCCTCACTGCTCAAAGCTGCCTAGTCCTCCTGTACCATGCCGCGCAGGCGGCCGGGGTGATCTCACCCCGGCCGGCCCTATTTACTTGCGCTCCTCGCTGTCCTCGTCCTCGTCGACGACCTCGGCGTCCTCCACCAGGTCATCATCCGTATCCGTGGCCCCGGCGGAGCTGGCTTCTTGCTGCTGGGCCGCCTGGCTGTAGAGAACCTCCGAGAGCTTGTGGGAGGCGGTCATCAGATTCTCTTGCTTGCGCTTGATCTCCTCGACGTCGCCGCCGGCGAGCGCCTCCTTGGCCTCCTTTATGGCCTGCTCTATCTCCAGCTTGGTGTTCGGGTCCACCTTTCCGTCCACGTCCTTCAGCGAACGCTCGATGGAGTACACCAGGTTGTCCGCGTTGTTGCGGACGTCAGCCTCCTCGCGACGCTGCCTGTCCTCTTCGGCGTGCGATTCCGCGTCCTGCATCATCTGCTGGATCTCCGCGTCCGAGAGGCCGCTCGAGGCCGTGATCGTGATCCTCTGCTCCTTGCCAGTCCCCAGGTCCTTGGCCCCGACGTTGACTATGCCGTTAGCGTCGATGTCGAAAGCGACCTCGATCTGGGGTACGCCCCTGGGCGCGGGCGGGATGCCGACGAGCTGGAAGTTCCCGATGATCTTGTTGTACGCTGCTATCTCCCGCTCGCCCTGGTAGACCTTGATCTCGACGGATCCCTGGTTGTCGTCAGCGGTGGTGAATACCTCACTCTTCCGTGTGGGTATAGTGGTATTCCGCTCGATGAGCTTGGTGAACACCCCGCCCTTGGTCTCGATACCGAGGGAGAGTGGCGTGACATCGAGGAGCAGAACGTCCTTGACCTCTCCTGCGAGCACTCCGGCCTGGATGGCGGCCCCGACCGCGACGACCTCGTCGGGGTTGATGCCCTTGTGGGGTTCTTTGCCCGTGATCTCCTTGACCTGCTCCTGAACCGCGGGGATACGGGTCGAGCCGCCGACGAGTATCACCTGGTCGACCTGTCCAGGCTGCAGACTAGCGTCCTCCATCGCCTGGCGAACGGGGCCGGCTGTAGCCTCGACGAGGTCAGCGGTCAGGTTGTTGAACTGCGCCCTTGTGAGGGTCAGGTCCATATGCTTCGGACCGTTCTGATCCGCCGTGATGAAAGGCAGGTTTATCGAGGTGCTGGTGGTCGACGAGAGCTCCCTCTTGGCCTTCTCGGCGGCCTCGACCAAGCGCTGGGCGGCCATCTTGTCCTTGGAGAGGTCTATACCTTCTACCTTCTTGAACTCTGAGACCATCCACTCGACCACCTTGGCGTCGAAGTCGTCGCCGCCCAGGTGGTTGTTGCCGCTCGTGGCCTTGACCTCGAAGACCCCCTCGCCGAGCTCCAGGATGGAGACGTCGAAAGTACCGCCACCCAGGTCGAAGACGAGTATGGTCTGGTCCTCCACCTTGTCCATGCCGTAGGCCAGCGATGCCGCGGTCGGCTCATTGATAATCCGTTTGACGTTCAACCCGGCGATCCTGCCAGCGTCCTTGGTCGCCTGGCGCTGGGCATCCTCGAAGTACGCGGGCACCGTGATGACCGCCTCGCTGACCTCCTCGCCAAGGTACTCCTCGGCATCCCTCTTCA
>DASTKM010000194.1:0-3032 GCA_035715885.1 Rubrobacter sp. | reverse complement strand
CTGCGAAACCCGCTAGGCCTCCCCGAACGCCTCGCCATGCGTTTCGGCTGGTCGAAGCGCGGCAGGCGCGTCGGCGAGGCGCTCTCCCGACTGGCCGGCGTCCAGGAGCCGAACGTCCGCTGGCACCTGGTGCACGAAGCGCCCTGGTTCCACAACCACGTCTCGAGCCTCGAGATCCGAGGCCAGGAAGCAACGCTGAAGGTGGAGAAGACAATGCCGGAGAACAACGACGAACCGCAGCTGTACAGAATCCTCGAACACCGTCTGGCATAGAAAGCAGTCAGCTGTCAGCAAAAATCATTAGGCTGAGACCCAAGCCGCCGACCGAAGGGAGGCTCACATGAAAGTAGTCAGAGCGAGAGACATGCAGACCGGGCCTGGGCCCGAGGAGTGGTTCACCGGAAAGGTATGGAGAGACGCTGCTCCCGCCGGCGCCTCACCCGACGTGGCCGTCAACCGAGTCCTCTTCGAACCTGGTGCCCGCACACACTGGCACACCCATCCGGAGGGGCAGATCCTCTACATAATCACGGGTACCTGCCGCGCTGGCAAAGAAGGCGAAGGTCCCATCGAGGTCGAGGCGGGTGGCGTCGTCTATTTCGCCCCGGACGAGAAGCACTGGCACGGCGCCACACCAGAAACGTACATGGTCCACATGGCCCTCAACGTCGCCACCACGACAGACGGCGGCACAGACTGGCTGGAACCCGTTACGGACGAGGAATATGGCTCGAGACGCCCCTAGACCTTGTCCTCCGGCTGCGGGACGCTCTCGCCGCTGGCGAAGGTGAAGTAGGCTTCTGGGTCGTCGGCGCTGATCCTGCCTCCCTTTATGATAGCGAAGCGGAAGGCCAGGCCGCCGGCGAGCGCGAGCACCGACGCTAGCATGCTTTTGGAGTGGCTCTCCTTGCCGAAGAGCAGGGCCATCGGCGCGACTATGCCGCCGATGAGGGTGCCCCCAACGAAGAGCGGGGCTACCTCTCTGGAGAAAAGCGGTTTGCTCCACCTGCTCATCCTCGCCAGGGAGGCGGCTATGAGCCCTGCCTCGATGACGATGGTGGCCTTCTCGGCGCGGTGCAGGGTACGGAGAGTCTTTTCTTCGCCCGAGCGCGTGAGGTGGAGCACGAGCGAGAGCCACGATAGGGCTGTGGAGAGTCCCGAGGCCAGGAACGTGGGGCCCATGAACAGCCAGTTACGCGCCCACAACGGTACGGAGGTGGCGGAGATCAGGTTTCCCGTGTTCGAGCCGACGTTGAGCCCGACAGGCACCGCCAGGATAGAGAGAGCACGCGCGGGGATGAGCTTTACGAGCCTGACCAGGAAGTTGTCGTCTCCTAGCAGGCCGTCTTCGGCGGCCTGACGGGCGGCGATCAGGCCGCCAAGGTTGCCGAAGGCGAAGACCGACCAGCTCTGGGTGGACATCGGGGAGCGGAGCTTGAGGATGCGAAGCATGTTGTAGAAGCGCTCGGGACGCCCGAGATCCCAGATCAAAAGGATCGGGCTCAGGATCATAGTGCCCAGTACCGTGTAACGGCTCGTGCGGGTGAGCGCCGCATCTCTATGGCCGAGTACCTGGGCCATCGTGGAGAACAAATGTACCCCTGCCCCGATCCCGCCGATCCAGAAGTAGACCGGGATCTGCCACGTCCAGTGGGCGTGCTTTATGGGCGGGATGCCATAGTAGTTTTTGTCTTCGCGCCTGGGGTCCGTCTCGTGATGGTGCGGGGTCTCGACCTTCCCGTTGCTCTGCTGGACGCCGTCCTGCGTCTTCTCGCTCACCTTGGTCCCCCTAGTCCCTGAACGCCAGCGCCACTACCGCGCCGAGTACCGCGCCCGCCACCATGCTGGCTATGGTTCCTCCCTTGACCTTCTCCTGCGGCAGGAAGGGATGACGGGGAAGGTTGTAGGTCTCGGGCTCGTCCATGAGTATGAACTTGGCGTGGTTGCCCCCGATACCGCCTGTTCCGCCCACCTCAGGCGTACCCCATACGTAGGCCTGGCTGTAGCCCTTGTCGTGGAGCTCTTCTACCCGCTCCTCGGCGATAGCCTTCAGTTCCTCGACTTCGCCGAACATGATGGAATTGGTCGGGCACGCTTTGGCGCAGGCCGGTTCGAGGCCGTCGCGCTGGCGGTCGTAGCAGAGGGTGCACTTGAAAGCGCGGCCGTCGTGTGGAACCTGGGTTATGACGCCGTAGGGGCAGGCGGGGACGCAGTAGCCGCAGCCGTTGCAGATGTCGGGCTGGATGTAGACGTTGTCGAACTCGTTGCGGATGATGGCGCCTGTCGGGCAGGCCTGCTGGCACGGCGCCGCGACACAATGCTTGCACACGTCGCTCATAAAAGCCCAGCGTCCCAGGGCGTCGAGCTCGGCTCCGCCGGGCAGCGGCTCCGTCACGTCCTCGGCGAGCGCCACGAGGTCAACATCGCCGGTCAGACGACGCTTCTTCGGGTTCTCGATGAACGCGACGTGGCGCCAGGTAGTGCCCGAGAGCTGCTTTGTGTTGTCGTAGGAGTCGCCCGTCAGCTCGTAGCCGTCGGCAGGGAGCTGGTTCCATTGCTTGCAGGCGACCTCGCAGGCCTTGCACCCTATACAGACCGTTGTATCGGTCAGGAATCCTGTCGCCACTAGGTCTTCCCTTCTAGCGCGTTCCGCCGGATATCCTCCGCCGGCGACGCCGGATCTCTGCTTATACGGAACATTTTGTGCCCGAGGGCCACACGTTGGGGTGTGAAGATCCTGTCGACCATCCCCGTGCCCATGTTGTAGTAGACCCCCGGCTCGAGTACCTTCACACTCCTTATGGGTTCGAGGTTCTTTGTAGCCGCCTCGGGATGCTCGACTAGCCAGACTCCGACGTCCATCAGATCCTGCTGCATCATCTCCCTACTGTGGCGCTCCTCGACGCTCACGCACGCGCCTTGCGGAGCGCCCAGTAGAGGAATCCCCAGGCTGCGCCGAATACCGCGTGGTCTATCACGGGGAGCAGGACTTTCGGCGTCTTCTGGGTCCAGGGCGCCCTGTGGACGCCAGT
>DASTKM010000193.1:0-24451 GCA_035715885.1 Rubrobacter sp. | reverse complement strand
GGAACCCGGTTCCGCGCCGTCGATCATAACAACCTCAGCCCCGCCCTCGGAGAGCCAGTAGGCGACCGAAGAGCCGACGATCCCGGCTCCTATAACCGCGACCTTCAACGCGCCTCCACACCGAGCAGGATCGTATCATTCAGAGTTCCTTCAGATCCAGATTCCAAAGTTACTCCCCTCCATCTGCAGCCACCATCGATACACACGGGCCGAGTTTTCAGGAAACGCCACAAATACTGACAGAGCGAGCGCATACTGCCACAGTCCGAGCGTACAATCCTTAGCAGTGGAAGATCCACGAAGAGCAAAACAGGGAGGATCGGGACGATGGGCAGAGTCTACGACGACATCAGCGAGGAGCTGGCGCTCTGGATCGGAAAGCAGCCGATGTTCTTCGTCGCCACCGCCGCCCGTGGCGCACACGTCAACGTCTCGCCGCGGGGGCTTGACACGTTCAGGGTGCTTGGGCCGAAGCGGGTAGCGTGGTTGGACCTCACCGGCAGCGGCGTCGAGACCATAGCCCACCTCAGGGCTGACGGCAGGATCACGCTGATGTTCTGCGCTTTCGAGGGACTGCCGAAGATCCTGCGCCTCTACGGACAAGGCGAGGTGCTAGAGTCCGGTGGCGCCGGATACGACGAGCTGCGCTCCAGCTTCCCCGACCTTCCGGGCGAACGCGCGATCATCGACGTGTGCGTGGGCAGGATCGCCGACTCGTGCGGGTTCGGCGTCCCGCGCATGGACCTCGTCGGCCCGCGCGACAATCTCCTGACCTCAGCCGAGCGCAAAGGCCCCGAGAAGATGGCCGAATACCGAGCACTCAAGAACACTCGAAGCATCGACGGCCTGCCTGGGCTGGATCAAAACTGCCCGTAGAGACAGTAGGAACGCCGACCCTGCCAGGGGAGTTACCCCTCCGGCCAGCGGAGCTTGGGGATGACGCGCTCGCCATAGGCTCTTATGAACTGCTCCTGGTTGCGCCCGACGTTGTGGATGTATACCTCGTCGAAGCCCAGGTCTACGTAGTGCTGGACGCGCTCGAGGTGCTCGTCGAGGTCGGCGCTCATGAGGACGCGGTTCTCGAAGTTCTCGACGCCGACCTGCTTTGCCATCGCTGCGAAGTCCTCGGGGTTCCTTATATCTGCCTTGGGAAAGGGCATCCCGCCGTTGGGCCACTCTCTGACGGCCTGCTGCTCGGCCTCTTCCTGGTCCTCGGCCCAGGAGACGTGGAGCTGTATCATGCGGGGCATCTCGGAGGGGTCCTTGTCCGCGCGGCGCGCTCCCTCCTCGAACTTCTCCATCAGGTTCTTTATCTTCTCGTCTGGGGCGCCGACGGTGATGATGCCGTCGCAGAACTCGCCAGTCCTGCGGCTCTGTAAAGGACCTGCCGTGGCCACGTAGATCGGAGGCGGTATCTCGGGCATCGTGTAGAGTCTGGCGCTCTCGAGTTTTATGTGCTCGCCACTGTACTTGACGACCTTGCCCGAGAAGAGCCTGCGGATCACCTCGATGGCCTCCATCAGGATGCGGAGCCTTGTCGGAGCCTCAGGCCAGTAATCGCCGACGATGTGTTCGTTTAGCGCCTCACCCGCTCCGAGGCCGAGCCAGAAGCGGCCCGGGTACATCGCTTCCAGCGTCGCCGCTCCCTGGGCGATTATGGCCGGATGGTAGCGGAAGCCGGGCGGGGTCACGCCCGTACCGAAGCGGAGGTTCGTGCTGGCGCCCAAAGCGCCCATCCAGGACCATACGAAGGCGCTCTGTCCCTGATCCGGGGTCCACGGGTGGAAGTGATCAGAGGCCATCACGGAGCCGAACCCCGACTCTTCAGCCGTCTTACTCCAATTCAGAAGATCCGTGGGATGGAACTGCTCGAACATCGCAGCGTAGCCTACGGTACCCGTGGGTTTCATTGCGCCTCCTTCGTCGGCAGCATTTCAGCCCTCCCTTGCGTAAGTTCTTGCTGACTGGATGACATGCTAATCAAAAATGATCCGGCCCATAGAGCCATGGGTCTCCCTGGGGAAAGAGCGCCTCGAGGAGTTCGAGAGCTTCGGGAGGGCTTGCCTTGATAAGCCCATGCCTGGCAAGACTCCGTACCGAAAGGTACCCGGCGTAGAGCTGGGCGAGCTGGCGTACGTCGAGGGAGACGCTCTCCGCCGCTTCCGCTCCGCGGAAAACTTTGCCGTTTCCGACGGTGTACTCACCGGAGTTCTCCGGTATGACGTCGTCTGATATGTCGAGTACTAGCGGCGCCTCCGGCACGTGCTCGAGGTACCCGAGGGCGCCTTCGACGTCGACGAGGCGCAGCATTTGATCTGGCTCGATCTTCGCGTCTACGTGCGAGCTTCTCAGGTAGGGGTGAAGTGGCTCTCCGCGCGGGGTGTATAGCTTTATACCGAAGACCAGGGGATCGAGGCCTGCCATAAAGGACAAGAGTGCCTCTCTCGCCCGCGGTGTTGCGGCAACGATCTCATCTACCGAGAGGGTGCGCCGCGGGTCGCGGTCTTGCCACCCTGAGATCTTGTATAGGATGTAGCCTTCCACGTCACTGTCCCGCTCATAGACGGCGACGTCCGTGTCTTTCTTGGACAGACTTGTTTTCCAGTGTCCTTCGCTCCTGCGTACGCTGAGGGTATGCCCTTTCGCCTCCGCTTCGTAGAGATCCATCAAAGAGGAAAGATCTTCTTGCCGGTAGGCCCTGAGATGACTCTGTTCGGGGCTGATCGGGAGGTCGGCGGGCTTTAGCCTGTACTCGATGGCTTCGGTGGCGAGCTCGTAGCCGAAGATCCGGTAGAAGGCGTGGGCAAAGGGGGCCAGCAGCGATAGCGAGACGCCCCGTTCACGCATGTCGCGTAGCACGGCGCGCATCAACTCCCCCGCGTAGCCTCGCCGCCTGTAGGCGGGATGGACCATAACCGCAGCGATGCCGCCCATCTGATGCGGCTCTCCCTCCACAAAGGACTCCAGCGGCAATACGGTGGTGCTCGCCCTGACCTCCCCGTCCTCCTCGATGACATGGACCTGCTCGAGGTCGAGACGGGCATTCTGGGCCGGGTCGAAGTTCTGCTCCCAGTCGGAGATCCTGCCCCCGAAGGCCGCGACCCCGACACGCGTGAGCGCGTCCATGTCCCCTTCAAGGTACCTGCGTAGCTTCATCATCCTCCGGCTCTTCTAGGGTGCGCCAGGATTCTACCGGAAGAGCGAGGCAGGGATCACCCACCGTTCTCCTCGCTCCCGCCTTTCTCTCGCTACTCCGAAGGTTCGCGTCTCTCGATAGAATCGGCCACCCACCGGCACCACGCAGCATATTCTCTCTCGTAGCTGATGCCGCGCCGGAGCGTAGCGTAGGAGGCGAACTCGGGGCTATTGGTAGAGGTCAGATCTTCTTGCCACTCTCCCTCCATCCAGGCCCGTAGCTCCTCGTAGTGAGCGAGTTGCTCCTCGTGCCTGAGTTCCTCTTCACGGAAGAGCTGCACGGCCTGCTCTTTGTCCGCCAGCCAGACCGAGTACGTCTTCAACGTCAACTCGTCCCGCGTCGGCCTTGGCACGGGAGGCTGGATCACCCACTCTTTCAGCGCATCCAACCCCTCGGCCGTGATCTCGTACACCTTCTTGTCAGGCCTCTCTCTTTGCTCGACCACACTGTGCGTCACGTAGCCGCCATCCTCCAGCCTCGCTAACTCAGGGTAGATCTGGCTGTGCTTCGCACTCCAGAAATATCCGACCCGTCCAGCCATCCGTTGCGTCAGATCGTACCCGCTGAGATCCTCCCTCGATAGCAAACCAAGGATCGCATACCCTAGCGTCGTCATACTCCTCCAATATTTTGTTATGTCACTCTTGACATATCGTCCACCGGCCCTTAGAGTACCATATGTCAGCGTTTACATAAAGGACATGAGAGAGGAGCGAGAGATGTGCGGTGGGTCTTACGTGGGGCGTGGAATGAGGCATGGTGCGTGGCGGCAGGGTGGAGGGCGTGAGTTTTTGGGGCGCGAGGTGGATAAAATGAGTCCTGGGGCGAGGATCTCGGCTGCGCTCTCGGTGCTCTTAGCGGTGGGGCTCTCTGGGGTGTTTCTGGTAGCTTTCGTGCCTTCTTTGTGGTGGATCTTCACGACTTACTTCTGGGTCGCTTTCCCCGCGTTAGGGCTGCTCACAAGTGGTATAGCGGGCCTTAGTGAAGGTAGACCTGTCCGGGTTTCCGAGGAGGAGCGGGAGCGGGGGTTGCTGGAGGCGATTCGGGAGAGCGGTGAGATCTCGGCCGCAGCGGCCGCAGCGAGGACCTCGTTGACGGTCGCCGAGGTCGACAGGAGGCTCAAAGAGCTAGCCGAGAACGGCCACCTCGAGGTCAGGGCCAGGGGCGGCGCCATCTTCTACGCGCTGTGGGCAAACGGGGAGGAGACCGGGCGGCGGATCGAGGGTTCGACGTGAGCTCGGGCGTAGATAGGGCGATAGGCTCGCGGACGGCCCGGGATAGTTCGCGGCGCTGGTGACGGGGTAGAGCGCTGTGGATCAGAACCTTTTGGACTCGGACAGGAGAGTAGGATGGTGCAGGTAGTAGACGGTAGGTACACGGCGCGGATGGACGAGCCGTTCGCGGTTTTCATTATCGGGATGAGGATAAATAACCTCTTCGCAGTAAGGAAGTGGCTCCCGACCTTCCGCGCGATGGGCCCGATGCTCAAGGAACTCTACCAGCACACCGAGAAGGGCTTCCTCGGTGGCGAGTTCTTTCTTTACTGGCGCGGGCCTATGCTCGTCCAGTACTGGCGCTCCTTCGAGGACCTGGAGCGCTTCGCCAGGAACCCGGACGACCCGCACCTGCCCGCATGGCAAAGGTTCAACCGGACGGTAGGCTCGGACGGCAGCGTGGGCATCTTCCACGAGACATACATTGTGGAGCGCGGGAACTACGAGGCGATCTACGGCAACATGCCTGTCTTCGGATTGGCAAAGGCAACCGAGCACGTCAGGGCGGTCGGAGGGAGGGAGACAGCGAGGCGCCGTCTGATGCGCGGGGAGAACGAACCGGCCGTCCCTTCGCCTGAGTAGTACAGCTCTAGCGCCGGATACTGGGGCCTATGCGTTTCATGGCGGTGCGGAAATCGTAGGTGGTGACGGAGAGGGCCGAGAGCTGGTGGGAGGCTATCCGCTTCTCGAAATCGCGGAGGTTTATGGTGCGACGCATGCAAACAAGGGCGGCCTCGCGGCAGAGGGCTTCCAGGTCGGCGCCCGAGTAGCTTCCGGTGAGGCCCGCTATCAGATCCAGGTCGAGGTCAGGGTCCGTGGGCATCTCGCGAGTGTGGATCCCGAGTATGTGAAGCCGCGCTTCGGCGTCGGGAAGTCCGATCTCGATCTCGTGGTCGAAGCGGCCAGGACGCCTGAGGGCTGGGTCGAGCGCACCTGGTCTATTGGTGGTGGCTATGACGCAGACTCTGCCCAGATTGTTGAGCCCGTCCATGAGGGATAGGAGTTGTGAGACCAGCGTAGCCTCGAAGCTCTCGCTCATCATGTCACGCGATGAGGCGAAGGAATCTATCTCATCGAAGAGGATGATCGCCGGCGCTTTGGCGCGGGCTTCGTTGAAGATGGAGCGCAACTTCGCCTCGCTCTGGCCCCAGAACTTGTTGAGGATCTCCGGCCCAGAGACGGCCACGAAGTGGGCCCCGCTCTCGTGGGCGACGGCCCTCGCCAGGAGTGTCTTGCCCGTCCCCGGCGGTCCGTAGAAGAGGATGCCTTTGTGCGGCCTGATGTGGAGCTTACGAAAGATCTCAGGGTGGGTTATGGGCAGTTCCACCGACTCGCGGACCAGGTCTATAGTCTCGCGCATCCCGCCGACATCCTCGTAGCGGGTAGCCGGCACGTTGCGACTGCCCGGCGCTGTGCCGCTCGCCGCAGCGACACCCGCTCCCCCACTCCGCACAGTCCGCGCCAGGCGTTCGATAAGACTCTCCCTATCCTCCTGCAACTCAGCCTCTTCGCGCCCTTCCCGCGTCTTCACGACCTTCCAGCCCGAGAGGTCTCCGTCTTCTCTGTAACCCCAGGACTGGTCCCTGCTAGGGTCTATCCTCTCAGGGAGGCGGGCCACTATCTCGGCGGTCGAGTCGAGGTTCAGAATGGGGCACCTGACGCACGGTCCGAGGTCCGAAAGGACACGCTCGGTGATGGCGTCCTTGTCCACCTCGAAGACGGCCTCATCGTCCATTTTGCCGAAGGCGTACCATGAGTTGCCTGTGAGATGGTCGTTGTCGTAGACCCGGATCTGACGGCAAGGGAAGAGCTGCTTGTCCGCGAGGGAAACCGGCGTGCACCACTCCCTCGCTGTCTTCCCGGAGCGTTGCTTGCGCAGGAAACACCGCAAGCCCCCGAAGAGCTCGTCCCCGGAGAGCGTGGCTCCGTCGGCCGCGTACTCGGTGTCGACCTCGCCGCGCAGGAGCCCTGAGAAGTCGTCGAGGAGCCGCCAGTCGGAAGGAAGATCTAGATCTACACAGACCCGTGCCGAGCCGTTCACGCCCTCTACGCGGTAGGTGGGATGGCGGGACGCAAGGGCTACGGCCCGGCCGAGATGGCCTTCGGATCTCAACGGGAACCCAACTCTCACTTGCATGGCCCGTAGATTCTAACCCACGCTATCCGGAACCGTCGGTGACTGATGTCAGGAATCTGGCGTAAGAATCGTAATTCTTCGACTTCTTTTGGAGATCCAGGCCAATACGGAACGCTTGTGACCGCTTTCGCGGGTACCATCTCACCGTAACAGGGAGCAGAAGCTATGGCGCGGCCAACCGGCGCGAAAGGACAAGGATGCCCCCACAATCGTCATCCAACGCTTCGACCACAGAGGGCGGTAGCGCCTCGGAGAGCGTGCTCGGTCGGCGCGCGCTCAACCGCGCGCTGTTGGAGCGCCAGATGCTGCTGCGCCGCCGGAAGCTCTCCGCCTTCGACGCCATCGAGCGGCTTGTCGGCATGCAGGCCCAGGTGCCCCAGGCTCCCTACATCGGCCTCTGGACGCGGCTCGAGGACTTCGAACCCGGCGAGTTATCCGGCTTGATCTCCGGCCGGCGGGCGGTGCGCTCCTCAATGATGCGCGCGACGATCCACCTCGTCACCGACCGCGACTTCCTGGCTTTGCGCCCTGCTGTGCAGCCGGTCCTGGAACGTGACGTATACCGTAACGCGACCTACGGCAAGGAACACCTCGCAGGACTGGACGTTGACGCGGTGCTGGCGGCCGGTAAGGCGCTGCTAGAAGCGAGACCACGGACCGGCGCGGAGCTGCGCCGGTCACTCGGGCCGCGATGGCCGGAGAGAGATGCGGCGGCGCTGGCTTACGCGGTACGCGGCCTGCTGCCGCTGGTGCACGTTCCTCCGAGGGGCCTCTGGGGCGAAAGCGGACCCGTAGCCTTGACCACGGCCGAGTCATGGCTCGGCCAAAGCGTGGCCAGCGTCCGCAGGGCGGACGAGACTATCTTACGCTACCTGGCGGCTTTCGGCCCGGCCACCGTCGCTGACGCCAGGACGTGGTCGGGCCTTGGCGGGTTGCGGGACGTCTTCGAGCGGCTCCGGCCGCGCCTTGCTATCTTCCGTGACGAGCACGGTCGCGAGCTCTTCGACGTGCCCGGCGCCCCGCTTCCCGATCCCGAGACACCTGCACCTCCTCGCTTCTTGTCCCAGTTCGACAATGCGCTGCTCTCCCACGCCGAGCGTACCCGCATCATCTCAGATGAGCACCGCAAAGCTCTCTTCGAGGACCCCATGATGCGCGGCGTGCTGCTCGACGGATTCGCCTGCGGGACGTGGAAGACGGAGCGTACCCGCGGAAAGGTAACGCTCGTGATCCAGCCGTTCGAACGACTCTCCAAAGTGGATCGCGACGCCCTGGCCGATGAGGGCGAGCGGCTGTTGCGCATTGTGGCGAAACCTCAGGGCGCCGAGGAGTTCGAGATCCTGTTCAGCAGGGAAACCTAGAAAGTACAGGGGTGAGTCACCTACGTTCATAGCTCTGTAATTCCCTCGGCTTGCGCTGCGCGATCGGGCGGGCTACCTTGCCGGTGCACCCCGAAGAGAACAGGAGACCCTTTGAGTGAACAAGATAGCAACCCGCCGGTCTCGACAGGCGGGGGCGACGACGGGACAACCACACTGCTCGGGTCGGGACGGATTGGCAAGGACGACCCACGGATAGTCGTGCTCGGCGACTTGGACGAGGCGAGCTCTTTCCTCGGCCTGGCCCGAGCCGAGGCGGACGAGGAGGTCGGTGGACTCTTGATCCGGCTGCAGCGGCTCCTGTACCGCGTCATGGGCGACTTGGCGATGCCGAAGGAGGACAATGTGGTCGGCGAGGATGACCTGAAGCTCATCGACGACGCCCTCGAAGAGTGGCGCGGACGCACACAGATCCCCAAGGAATTCGTCATCCCTGGTGAGAGCCGGCGCGGCGCGCTCCTCGACGTCGCCCGCTCCGTAGCGCGCCGCGCGGAGCGTAGCCTCGTCGCCGCAAGATACGCAAACGAGCACCCCGACGCCGTGCGCGTCGTCAACCGCCTCTCCGACCTACTCTTCGTCCTCGCGCGCAACGCCGACGGGGAGAAGACCCTATCGAAGGGCTAGAGGGTACTTAGTCACCATTGACGGCGACTAATAAGCTGCTTTGTCGACAAAGAGGGCTTTAACGGTGCGGGCCAGAAGCACCAGATCAAGCCATACGGACCAGTCGCGTACGTAGTGGATATCCATCTCGATCCTGTCAGTGAAGAAAGCGTGGTTGCGACCAGAAACCTGCCACGGTCCGGTTACACCTGGAGGTACGCGCAGAATCTCGTCGCGCGCCTCCCCGATCTCTCCGGACTCGCGGGGCAGGTAGGGGCGAGGGCCGACCAGGCTCATCTCCCCGCGCAAGACGTTCCAAAGCTGCGGTAGCTCATCCAGGCTGGTCCTGCGCAAGAACCGGCCGACGTGCGTAACACGGGGATCGACGCGTAGCTTGTGGTATTTTACGTACTCTTCCCTGAGGCCAGCATCCTCGGCGAGCATAAGCTCCAGCACAGCCTCCGCTCCGGTTACCATAGTACGGAATTTGATGCACGGGAATGGGACACCGTCCTTGCCCATCCGCCAGTCCGTGTAGAAAATGGGCCTTCCAGACTCTGCATAAATGAGCAAGGCTATCCCCATGAGAAGCGGTAGCACGAGGGCTCCGCCCACCACGGTAGCTGCAAGGTCCAGCACGCGTTTCGCCCTACGCGCCCAGGGGTTGAGGAGGTTGTACTTTATCTCCACCGCCAAGGTTCCCGCAAAGTCGCGGGCCGTCACTGCCGAGTTGGTCAGTCCGCCGAGGTGCGAGATAAGCAGAACGTGCCGGAAGGTGCGGCTAGCCCGGCTAACGAGCGGTGCCAGGTGCGAGCGCCGGATGTAAGGCGTGGCGAGGACTATGGTGTCCACGCCGCCTCTGAGAGCGAGGTTCTCGGCCTGGGTCATGGCCTCTTCGTGGGAGAGGCTGCTGAGCGACTTCCCCGACAGAGTCAGGCCCCGATCGATAAGGGCGGCGGGGGCGTATCCCAGCCCCCATTCCTCTTCCAAGAGCTTGACCGTTCGGGCGCTCGTGTCCTTATCTCCTATGACGACCACGGGTCTGCCCCAAATGCCGAGTCTCCACAACCCCCACCGCGCCAAACCCTGCTCCAGGGGGGATAGAAGCAAAATGCCCACAAAGCCTAGCGCCAATATCAGGCGTGGGAAGTTCCCGTAAAGGTCGAAGAACTCAAACTTTGGAGTTATGTCCCTGAGGTCTAATGCTATGGCAAAGGAAACGGCGGCGAGGACGCCGACCACGGAGTATGTGTGCCGGCGAAGCCTCTCCGCTGAGCTCAGACCGTACCCCGGATAGAGTCCCATCAAAGAGCGTAACCCTATCCACACCGCCACGGCGAAAACCCCAACCACCATAGCCGTCTGCAGAGGGAAGCCTTCCCACCCTATCACGGTCAACCGGCCCCAGATGCCCTGTAGCTCGTACGCCGCCAGCCAGACCAGAACCGCCAGCAAGGCGTCCGACAATAACAAGACCAGGACAACCCCTGGTTGTCTCCAAACCTGCGCCAGGCGGCGCCTTGGCGGCCGCGCGTGCTGCGATGGGGGCTCTTCTGCCTGTCGAGCCGTATTACCGATACTGGGGACTTGACTCCTCCTCAAGACCATCTCCCCCTCAACCGAGTACGATGGTACTTTTCCGGCGTCGTATACTGAGCCACATCGCGAATTGTCCAGAGAATCAACGTAGCCATCATCGCTTTCAAGACAGACATACTTCGCTTGAGAAGTTCGGCCGTCCTTCTCACCATTCCCCCTCCTGACCTTGGCGAAGCTACTACATCAGTAAGCCCTTACAGCTGTAGATCCTCGGCCCAAAGGCCGGCACCTTTCATACTCCGCAGTTCTCAGAGTGATTCAGCAGCCTCCCATCGTTCCTTGGTATATACGCTTCTCGTCTGTCGACGCAGCACCCTGACCTTACTATAACGCAACATAAACTGAACGGATACACCTATTAACTACTCAAATGAATGATTTTAGCTGTTGCGAGTGGGGCACTTTCTGTTACGAATGGCCCTGCGGTTACAGGCTACCTAGCACCTCCTGCACTCCGACCACGATAAAGGGAATCACCGAGACCGCGAGGACCACGTTGGAGACGAGCCTGTTGCGGTACTCGGGCGCCACACGCTGGGAGTTCAGGAGTATAAGCAGCGTAATCGCCAAAAAGGGCAGGAAAAGAGCACCGAGCGAGGCGTAGAAAATCACCAGCAGGACCGGCTCTCCGAAGGCCAGCAGGATCAGGGGCGGGAACGACATCCAGGCTAGAAATCCTCGGAAGAAGATGCTCTTTTCGGAGAGGTAATCGGATGCCTCCTCGTCAGACACCTCGCGGATAGTGCGCACACAGTCAGCAAAGAGGTGGGCGCCGCCGTTCCAGGCTCCGAGCATGGCTCCGGTCGCGACGGCCCAGAAGCCGATGAGGGAGGCCCATCGTGCCAGGAGGCCGAATCTGTCCTGCATGGGGTCTACCAGCGCCAGGAGGCCCTCCTCATCGCTTATAGACGTGCCTGTACCGAAGAGCAACTCCGCGCCGATGATCAGCATCGACACCATGAACAGGGCGGTTAGCGCGTAGCCCAAAGTCAGGTCAATCCGCATGGTCGGGATCCAGGCCGAATGCCGCCAACCGCGCTCGCGCACCCAGTAAGTGTAGGCGGCCAACGAGTAGGTCCCGCCCACGCCGCCGATAATGGCAAGGACGTTGATCAGGGCGCCCTCCGGTATCCGCGGGACGAACCCGAGGGCGACTTCGCCAAGGGACGGGGCGAGCAGGATAGCCAGCAGTATGACGATCCCGAACTTCAGGGCGGCGAAGGACTTCATGATCATCTCGAATAATCCGTAGCGGCCTATGCCGACGACGACGAACGCCGCCACGCTGTGGAGGGCGGCCCAGGCCCACAGCGGCAGCACTCCGGGGAACGCCGCGTCCACAGCCAGCGCAGCGGTCGAGGATACCGCGGCCCCGAAGTCGAAGGTCACGATGAACAGATAGATCACGAAGTACCAGATCGCCCAACGGCCAAGCGAACGCCAGCCCTGCAAGATGGTCTGTCCAGAGGCCATGTACCAACGGCCTATTCCCTCGGTCAGGAAGTACTTGAGGATTGCGCCGAGAACGACAGCCCACAGCAGGACCATTCCAAAGTCCGTCCCGGCTACCAGGGAGGAGACCATGTCCCCGGCCCCCACGCCGGTCACCGCGATGACTATTCCGGGTCCCGCGTACCTCAACCGGCGTCCTAGAGTGGATGGAACCTGCGTCCTCGAAGCACCTTCATCGGTAACGTCAACCATCTGTCCCCTCACCCACGCTCGCCAACGAATACACCGTATTAGACACCATCGTTGCGTTACAAGCAAAGGAGAGACAGAGCTAGGACGCTCCGCACCGAACCCCGTGAATATTCGTCTTTCTGCTGACCACGAGCTTGGTGTCTCAGCGCTTCATCTGCGAATGTGGTGAGCGGCTTGAGGCCCCTGCTCGAGGTCTCCGGGAAAGCTGTGCCTCAGGCCGGCTTATCCACCCACTCGGGTTCGGGTGTGATATAGGACTCGGGATGCGGACCAGGACCGTCGAGGCCGGTGGAGCTCACGGTCAGCAATACCCGCACCTTCTTGTCATGGTCGCTTAGAGTCTGGCACGAGAGCCTGACCTGCCCGAGGAGTTTGCGCTTCTTCAGCACCTCGAGTTCGGCCCTTGTCATCTTCTCTGGCTCACCCTCCAGATACTCGATGCGGCATGTGGTGCACCTGGCGTAAGAACCACAGCGGTGCAGGATATCCACCCCAGCATCCTCTTCGATCGCCAAAACCAATCTCTTGTTCTCGGGAACTTCGAAGGTCCCCACGTCCTCGACCTCTAGCTTGGGCATTTATCCCTCCTTCCAGAGACGGAGCTTCGTTATTGTATCTAACCACGCCGGCAGACCAGGCGCGAATGCCAGGTCGCGGACTTTCGGGGTTATACGTCTCCAAAACCGTAAGTGGATCGGCTAAACTGGCCATTCACGAAAGGGGTCACGCATGGATCACCGCCCGCCTTCTATAAAGGTAGACAAGCCCTGGGGCCGGTTCGAACAGTACACGCACAACCTACCCAGTACGGTCAAGATCATCACCGTCGCTCCCGGCGGCACGCTCTCGCGCCAGTACCACCACCGCCGCGACGAGCTCTGGGTCATACTGGACAAGGGAGCCCAGGTACAGCTCGGCGAAGAGGTACTCGAGCCCGAGACCGGGGAGAAGATATATATCCCCCGAGGAACGGTTCACAGGCTCTCCACGGCCGGCGAAAGGGAGGTGCGGATACTGGAGATCTCCTTCGGCGAGTTCGATGAGGAGGACATCGTCAGGCTCGATGACGTCTACGGTCGCGTGGTGCAATAACGGTTCTGGTCTAGATCCAGGGTGAGCTTCAGGAGCGAAGAGGAGTCCGGGCGCGACGAGCGCGCACAGACGCCCACCGGTCAGGTACCAACAGGGACGGACCGCGGGCGGCCTTCCCGCATGTCGCCGCTGCTCCTGTTGTTCGCCGGGCTGCTCCTTGCGCTGCTCGCAGTGGCCGCGATCCTCCTCTGGAGGTCCTTCAGCGAGAGCATCTCGGGCACCAGCGTCACCAGGGATTCCACGGATGCAGCCGGTTCTGAACCGCGCGTAAGACTCGCCAACGCCGCAGGCCAGGTGCGCGTCGAGGGCGTAAAGGGATCCAGGTCCGTAGATTACGAGGCCACGCGATACGCGATGGGCGCCGACCCCGCCGCCGCCAAGCAGCGGGCCTCCGAAGTTCCAGTGGACATCTCCCGCGAGGATTCGAAGATCGTCATCGAGACGGACGGAGGAGAGAATACGGGTGCCGACTATACGCTCAGGGTACCGACAGGCAGCTCGGTCGAGGTCGAATCCGAGGCTGGAGACGTCGAGGTCTCTGGTATCTCGGGCAACGTGACGGTCGGCGCCGAAGCAGGGGACGTGACGGTCAGAGACGTTGGTGGCGACGTCAAGGTCGAAGCCCCAAGAGGAGATGTCAGCGTCGGCGACGTCAACACGGATACCGGGAGTGCGAATCTCGAGGCCGGCGTGGGGGACGTCTCGCTCGAAGACTTGATCCTTGGCACCCTCGAAACCAGCGTCGAGGCTGGGGACGTTACCCTTTCAGGGCGTTTCTCCGGCGGCGGACGAGTCTCCGTAGAGACTGGCGACATTATCGTTATGCTTCCTCCGGAGGATACGAGGGACCTTACGCTCGAGACACGCGTCGGCAGCGTCTTGCGCGAGCCTGCGGACGGAGATTCGAACGGGCAGGGTTCCGAAACGCGGCAAGGGTCTAATGTTCCGCAGGGGTAGCGTGCCATACGGTGGTGAATCGCCCGAAGACTTCTGGGGCGCGCTGCGAGGGGTCTGGTTCTCTCCTGTCCGCTTCTTCAGGATGCTCGACCCGCGTGGAGGAGCGATCCGGCCGGCCATCTTCGCCTCCGTGGTCCTCTACCTGGACCTGCTCCTCGAGGCAACACTCCAGATGCTCTGGCTCCGCGAGTTCAACTACGCCATGATCTACGCTCCCTTCCTGGGGCTCGTTGTCGCGCTTGTGCTCGCACCGTTGCTCGTCGCAGGGCTGGCGATCGTCGTTCTGTTCATCCTCGGAGGTGGCAAGCTCTCGCGCGGAGGCTTTGGGCCTCTGTTCCGCTCTCTAGGCTACGCGAGCGGGATAGGTTTCGCGCTCTGGATCCCCTTCGCCCCCCTCTTCGCTGTCCCATACGGCGCCTTCGTGGCCACCGTGGCCGTAAAGGAGACTCTGAACGTTGGTTGGCCTCGGGCCGCCGCGGCGACCCTCATCCCATTCGGGGCCGTCCTCCTGACTGTGCTCGCCCTGCTCGGCCCTGATGAAGCCTCAGGCTTCCTTACAAACCCACCTGGCAGCTAATGCTCTAGCATCTCAGCACGCGCCCTGTGGGGCGCTTTCACCTAGCAACTATTCAGCGTTCGCGTGCGAACCCTGGTTGACAAGCCGCCCGCAGGGCGTCGTGCTGACTAGCTGAGACGCTGACCTGCTTCCAACGCGAGCGCCGCCAGCAGCGCCGATCCTCGCGGCAGGACCTCCTCATCGAAGGCGAACTTGGGCGTGTGCAACCCCGAGACATCTTCCCCGACGCCGAGCCAGATAAAGGCCCCTGGCACCTTCTCCAGGAAGAACGCGAAGTCCTCAGCGCCCATCGATGGGTTGGAGAGCTCCAGGACGGATTCCGCACCGAATACGTCCTCGGCTACGCTAAGGACGCGGTCCGCAGCACCTTCCTCGTTGGCGGTTACGGGGTAAGAGAAAGTGTACTCCAGATTCACGTCGCCACGCATACCTTTCGCCACACCGCGGGCCAAGGCTTCTATACGCCCCGGCATCCTCTCGCGGAGGTCAGGGTTCAGGGTCCTGACCGTTCCCCCGAGGCGGGCCTTCTCCGGGATGATGTTGAAGGCTGTACCGGCGCCGATCTCCCCCACCGTCAAGACCGCGGGCTCCACCGGGTCCACCTCCCTCGACACGACGGTCTGCAACGTCGTCACTACTTGTGCAGCGATGACCACGGCGTCGGCGGCCAGGTGGGGCATCGCGCCGTGACCGCCCGAGCCTCTGATCTCCATCTCGAAAGCGTCGGCAGCGGCCATGATGGGACCCGCCTTCGTCGCCACCTTCCCGAAAGGCAACCCCGGCCACAGATGCAGCGCGAAGATAGAAGCGACATCGTCTGCCACCCCCTCATCGACCATGACTCTGCCTCCACCCCCACCCTCCTCCGCAGGCTGGAACACAAACTTGACGGTGCCGTTCAAACGGTCGCGCAGGTCTCGCTGCGAGAGGGCGTGGGCCGCGCCGACGAGCATGCTGGTGTGTCCGTCGTGGCCACAGGCATGCATCCTGCCTTCTATCTCCGAGGAGAAAGGCAGGCCCGTCTCCTCATCTATGGGGAGGGCATCCATGTCTGCCCGCAACGCTACCGTAGGTCCTTCTCCTCCCCAGAGCGTGGCGACGATCCCGTTCCGCGCGACGCCGGTCTCAATGTCGAGGGGTAGACCGTCGAGTGCCGCTAGCACCTTTTGTGCGGTCCTCTCAGTATCGAAGCCCAGCTCGGGCTCGCGGTGGATATCGCGGCGGAGGGCGATGATCTGCTCACCGAGGTTCTCCTCGACCTCTGCTTGCAATCCTTCGAACCTCTGGGATACGTCCACAAAGTCTCCTCTCATAGCGGTTTGGAAGGGTTCACCAATCCAAACCCGCGCTGGTCAGCTAGTCAGCACTTCAGCTTGTCAGCACTTTGGTTTGCTGACGGGCCGGCACCGTCGCGGCGCTGCTTAGGAAAGGTACCATAGAGCGCGGCTCAGACTGCGGTCTTTGGTGACCAGACGGTCGGCTCGCGCGGCAGGCGTTCCGGGTCGAAGCGGGCGATGAGGTCGTCCGGTGATGGCATCTCCCCGACTCTGGCGAGGCCGAGTGAGCGGGCCATCCAGGCGCGTACTTCGTCAGGCCCCTCACCCCGCTCCGAGAGCGTGACGGCGCCGTGGCGTTTGGCGAGACGCCGTCTGTCCGGGCCGAGCACGAGCGGGACGTGGGCGTATCGGGGCGCTGGCAAGCCGAGCATTCGTGCTAGCAGGATCTGGCGCGGGGTCGAGTCCGCAAGATCCGCACCCCTCACCACCTCGCCTATCCCCTGCGCGGCATCATCGACCACAACGGCGAGCTGGTAGGCCGGAGTGCCGTCGTTGCGGCGCACGACGAAGTCGTCCACCTCTTCCTCACAGCGTCCGAGAAGTCGGTCCCTGAAGGTTATCCTGGCTCCCTGCGAACGCACCCGCAGCGCCGGAGGGCGTCCTGAGCCCTCGCGCTCGGCGCGCTGCGCCACCGTTAGGTCACGGCAGATGCCGGGATAACGGTCTGAAGCAGGGATGCTGTGCGGCGCGGATGCGGCGGCCCGGATCTCCGCCCGCGTACAGTAACAAGGGTAGAGCAGCCCGTCAGCATCGAGCCCGGCTATGGCCTCCACATACAGTTCCATCCGCTCCGACTGGCGCAAGACGGGTCCATCCCAATCGAGTCCGAGAGCCCTGAGGTCAGAGAGCTGCGCCTCCTCCACGCCAGGACGTACCCGCGAGCGGTCGAGGTCCTCCACGCGTATCAGAAACCGCGCCCCTGCCGAACGCGCGAACAGCCACGCCAGGAGAGCGGTTCGAAGGTTCCCGAGGTGAAGGGGGCCAGTGGGGCTTGGCGCGAAGCGTCCATCGAAGTCGTTCTTCTCGCTGTACCCTCGCTGCTGTCGGGGTGGGAGCGGCTGGTCGGAGGAGTCTATGGGATCCAGACTCGGACCGGTGATTCGATGGGGAGAGAGGCGAGGACGACGTTCCTGACGCCGAGGCGCCAGAGCTCGCGGGTGATGACGGAGGCGTCGGACATACTGCGGCCCGGTTCGACGCCGGTTATCAGGGCGGCAGTCCTGGCCCCTTGCGGGACTCTGGCTAGGGAGCCTTGTGCCACGGCCAAGGCGAAGGCTCTCGGGGTTATGCTCTGGCCCTGACCGATGCCTGTGAGGTCGGAGAAGATGGCGGGGCGGTGGACGTGTTCTTCGTCCACGGGAGTGCCAAGGGCGTGGACGTTGCCGACGGCGACGACCAGGGTGGCCGCATCAGGGAATGCTGGCTCGTGATCTGCGGTACCTTTGATCGGGCGCCGCCGCGATCCATCGGCCTCGACCAGGACCACGTCGGCAAGCCCGGCGAGGTCGCCTACCCATTCAGGGTCGACGCCTCCTACCCTGTTCTTGGAGATCATCCCCGATCCCACGACCACCGCAGGAGCCTCGGAGAAGGCTCTCTCGGTCTTTGCGCGCAGGTCATCGGCGTCTTCTGAGGTGACGAGCGGGCCTATCATGTCGGCCTCGCTCGACAACATCTTCGTCGTCGGGGCCACGAGGACCCTCATACCCTCCTGCGTGAGCCCGCCTGAGACAGCAAGGATCGCACCGGACTTGCCCCCCGCCCCGACGAAGGCGGCCACGTCCCCCGAGGAGATCCCTAACGCCACGTGCAACTTCAATGCCACTCCCATCCCGCCAGCAGGCGACGGGTCTTGTACACCTGTATTCATGTTACATCATCGATTCACTTCGCGTGCTTTATGACATGTTGGATACTAAGATGTGGTGTAGGATAAGGATGGCTATTTCCAGGAGACCTAGCGGATTACATAGGGCATGGCAAGGGTAACTAAGAGCGGGTGAAAGGCAAGAAGAACTCGAAGTCTCAGGATCAGAAGAAAGGAGCGTGGGGATGGATGGGCGAGAGCGGGTAGCGGAGTTCGGGAGGGAGCTCAGGGAGGGTCCCGAGCCTTCCGACCGGAGCATCAAGGAGATCATCGACGCTCTGAGGCCCCAGCTTCAGGAGCTTGTCAACAAGCAGATCGAGTTGGCGAAGACGGAGATGACGCCCGTAGCCAAGAGGGCCGGGTTGGCTTCGGGCCTTCTCGCGGCTGCCGGCGTCTTCATGTTCGTATTCCTCATAATCCTCTCCCTTGCCGCGGTTTACATACTGGATGTCTTCCTCTCACTTTGGGTCTCGGCTCTGATCGTCAGTGGTATACTGCTGTTGGTCGGTGGGATACTCGCCGCGGCCGGCGCCGGCATACTGAGGAGGCTGGATCCCACGCCCCACCGGACGATCCGTACCCTTCAGCAGAACATCAACTGGATAAAGGGGCAGTTGAGGTAATGAGCGAGATACCCGAGCGCATAGAAAGGGAGATGTTCGAGATCCGGAGCCGCATGGCGCCTGACGTCAGGGATCTCAAAAAGCACGCCGAGCCCCAGGTTATCGTGAAGCGGACCTCTACGAAGGTCAAAGAACGCGTCAGGGACGCCGCGATCCGCTTCGGCAAGAGCCTCAAGGAATCGGCCAGTCGCCAGGCGAAGATGATCGGGGAGGCGGGCAGGAAGAGGAACCCGGCACCCCTCACGGACGCCGTGAAGAGCGACCCGAGGCCACTGATTCTACTTGCCATCAGCCTGGCCTTTACTCTGATGGCCGTGCGCAAGATCTCCAACGGACGAGAGGAATAGAGGGGCGGTTCCCCTAGCCCCGAATACCCCCACCCACCTGAGGCCGGTCACCACAAAGTCAAGGGACGGGTCTTGATCCACGTTCACTTCCAACCCGTTGGTGGCGCGGCTGGCGACATGACCCTGGCCGCGCTCGTCGCGGCGGGGGCGCCGCTGCATGAGATCATAGCCTCCCTGCGCGGCCTCGGTGTAGCCTTCGACCTCGCTGTGGAGCGTGTCGATGTGAACGGCATCGGCGCACTCAGGGCAGACGTCGAATACCATGACGAACACTCCCACAGGACGTTCAGGGATATCCGCGCCTCTATAGAGGTCGCCGAATTGCCGGAGAGAGTCTCCTCACGCGCGCTGGAGGCCTTCCGCCTTCTGGCTGTCGCGGAAGGCGCTGTCCACGACGAGGACCCGGAGGAAGTCACCTTCCACGAGGTCGGGGCTGTGGACTCGATAGTCGACGTGATCGGCAGCTGCCTGGCACTGGAGCTGCTCGATGGGACCTCCGTAAGCTGCGGTCCTCTGCCCATGGGCACGGGTGTCGTCGATGCCGCCCACGGTCTCCTCCCGGTGCCTGGACCGGCGACGCTGGAGATCCTCGAGGGCTCGCCTGTCCGCTGGACCGATGAGCCCATCGAGACGACCACCCCAACGGGGGCCGCGCTTATGAGATCGTTCACCGGTGGCAAGTTTACGGACGCGGCCCCGCCCATGACCGTCCACACCACGGGCTACGGGGCCGGAAGGGCGCGCCTGAGGAGCGCGCCCAACCTGCTGCGCGCCGTCGTCGGGGAGCTCGAAGGGCCTGAAGGTGGCGTCGAGTTACTGGAGGCCAACGTCGATGACGCGCCAGGCGAGCTTCTCGGAGCTGCGGTAGAGCGTCTCCTCGCGGCCGGCGCCCTCGACGCCTGGCTCGAACCCATCGTGATGAAGCGTGGCCGCGGCGCTTACAAGGCCTGCGCCCTTGTCCTCTCCGGCGACCGCGAGCGCTTCGCCAGGCTCCTCATGCGGGAGACCGGAACCCTCGGCGTGCGCCACCACGCGGTCGACCGCACCGTCGCAGGGCGCCGCCACGTCGTGGTAGACCTTCCCTACGGGAAGTGTAAGGTCAAGGTAGGAAGCATCGACGATGAAGACTTCGTCGTTGCTCCCGAGTACGCCGACGCCTCCAGGCTCGCCGGGGAGACCGGGCTCTCGCTACTCAGGGTGTACGAGGATGTGAAGGCCGCCTTCGGCCGCCGCGGTCAGCATTTCAGCTAGTAAGCATCGTTGGGGAGCTACTCGAGCTGGTCGTGCTCTCTATGCGGTGTACAAGGCACCGCATCGTTTGCCACGGAGCCTGGCTCTGCGTGTGGTGGCCTCGCTCTGGCAGGCGCTTGCTGTCAGGCTGGTGTTACGTTTACCGCCTGCAGTCCCTTCTTTCCCTGGGATGTCTCGAAGGTCACGAGGGCGCCTTCTTCGAGGGTCTTGAACCCGCTACCCTCTATCCCCGTGTAGTGGACGAAAAGGTCCTCACCCCCGTCGTCTGGGGAGATGAAGCCGTAGCCCTTCTCGTCGCTGAACCACTTTACCGTTCCCTGGGCCATACCCTTTGCGCCCACCTTTCTCTTCCTGAGCCCGATCTTTGGATGACAGACCTGCGGGTATGCCCTCCACAGACCAGACCCTCTTCCAGCTTGCGTGTGGCACTCTAGTACAAAAACCCCAGGCTTTCACGCGCACCCGGCGCTACTCAGGGAAGTCAGAGTCAAGGAGCGCGGCGCAATCTTCGTAGACGGCCACCGCTCCGGCCTCTTCGAGAGCCTCCTTGTGGTAGGCGCCGCCGGAGAGCACGGCAACGGTACGTATGCCGGCTTCCCTAGCAGCCTCGACGTCCCATACCGCATCACCGACGGCGACGGTCTCGTCAGCGCTCGCCCCGGCTCTTCGCAGGGCCTCCTCGAAGATGTCGGGGGCCGGCTTCGGGTTCTCGACGGCACTCGAGTTGACGACGCCGTCTATGCGATCCTCGGCTTCGAGTTCTTGCATGTGATGTTCCAGCTCTTCGTCTTTGGCGCTGGTGACGAACCAGACCTCGTAGCCCCGCTCTTTGAGCGAGGAGATCAACTCCTTCGCTCCCGGGAGCGGATGGCCGTACTCTTGCAGCTCCCCGTAGAACTCGCTGTGGAGGTCCTGGATCTTCTCTATTGTCTCCTCGTCTTCCACGAACTCGCTGATCAACAGCGCTGCGCCCTTCCCGACCTGCTTGTGAAGCATGGCCCTCGGCACCCGATGGGCCGCCTCCTCAAACGCCCGCGCCCACGCCTCCGTGTGCAAATAGTTGGTGTCCATCAACGTGCCGTCAACGTCCAGAACGACGACTTTCACCATCCAGACTCCTCTCGTGCCTTAGAATAGACCCATGAAGTATTTGAAAGGTCCCCAAAACAACGCCGACCCAAACGACCTCGAAGGCTACGCAGCCCACAGAGAAGGCGCCGCCGTCGTGGACCGCTCGGATAGAAGGCTCCTGCGTCTCACGGGCAAGGATCCCATCGGAATGCTGAACGCCGTTCTGACCAACGACGTGCCGGCGCACGGAGAGCGCGGTATCTACGCCATGCTCCTCGATCCGAAGGGCCGGATCCAGACGGACCTCCGTGTCGTCAAAGCCGGCGACGAGACCCTCATCGACACGGAACAGGAAGGCGCTCAGGCGGCGAAGGAGATCCTGGCCCGCTACGCTCCCTTCTCCCGCGTGAGACTGGAGGTGCTCTCCGGCTGGGATGTGCTTGGCCTCTACGGACCTCGGGCCACAGGGCTACTCGGAAACCCTGACCTCACCGAACACGAGGCAGCACGGACAGAGATCGGCGGCGCTTCGGTTCTCGTCGTGGGCGTCGCGGTGCCCGTCAGCGGCTACGACCTGATCGGGCCCCCAGAAGCCCTCGCCGCGGCCCGCGAGCACCTGATCGAAACCGGCGCGACCCCCGCAGGGACCGACGCCTACGAGACCGCCCGCATCGAAGCCGGCGTCCCCCGCTTCGGCGCTGACATCACACCCCAGAATCTCCCTGGCGAGTCGGAGAACTCCCTGGAGCGGGCCGTCAGCTTCGGGAAGGGTTGCTACCCGGGCCAGGAGACGGTGGCGAGGATGCATTACCGTGGCAGCCCGAACAAGATGCTCTACCGCTTCGAGCTGGAGCCCGGCCCGATGGAACCGCCTCAGGCGGGAGATGAGATCCTGCAGGGCGAAAGGAAGGTGGGCCCAATCTCCTCGGTAAATGTCGTCGGCCGTCTTACTTCGGTGGCCCCACTACCGGTAGATGGGATAATCTACGCGCTGGGCTATCTGGCCCGAAAGGCCGATCGCGAATCCCCCATGCGGGCGGAGGACGCGAAGGTGCTCGCCTCGAAGCCGGCATGAATACGCTGCGATCCTTTCGTACATACGCCTTATCGAGAACTGTTCGCAATAACCCCTGGTCGGAGGTCCACTACCATGTTACAAGCAGTCTACGGCAAAGGGTTCTGACAATGGTTCCCGAGACGCCTCCGCAAGACGTGATCTGGATCACGAAATCCTTGTAAACAGCCGGTTTTCACGGGTTTCAGGAAAAGTTCTTGGTCGTGATCTCTTTACGTTGTTAGGGCTAATTTGCTGTGGTTAAATAGCTCTGCTGTAGCAAAGTTTTTACATAGCCGAGTGGCAGGGGTTTGATGCTCAAGATAGAAGATCTTCATGTAGAGATCGACGGCCAGGAGATCGTCAAGGGCCTGGATCTCGAGGTTGGCAAGGGTGAGATACACGCCATCATGGGCCCGAACGGCTCGGGGAAGAGTACGCTCGCCAACGTGCTCATGGGACATCCGCGTTACGAGGTGACCGAAGGCTCCATAACCTTCCAGGGTGAGGACGTCTTCGAGTTGGAGCCGGACGAGCGGGCCAAGCTCGGGATGTTCCTCGCTTTCCAGTATCCGAGCGAGGTACCGGGCGTCTCGGTGGCCAACTTCCTCAGGACCGCGGTCAACTCCGTGCGCGAGGAACAGCTGAATCCTATGGAGATGTACAGGCTCCTCCAGGAAAAGATGAGCATCATGCACATGGACCCCAAGTTCGCCGAGAGGTACCTCAACGAGGGCTTCTCCGGCGGTGAGAAAAAGCGGAATGAGATCCTGCAGATGCTCATGCTCGACCCCAAACTCGCCATCATGGACGAGACTGACTCGGGCCTGGACATTGACGCCTTGCAGGTCGTGGCGAAGGGTGTCAACGAGATGAAGGGGCCTGAGTTCTCGGCGGTCATCATCACCCACTACCAGCGTATACTACGGTACATCGAGCCGGACAGGGTCCACGTGATGTTGGACGGGAGGCTCGTGACCTCGGGTGGCAAGGAGCTCGCTGACGATCTGGAAGAGAAGGGCTACGACTGGGTGCGCCAGGAGTTTGGCGCGGGCGCGCAGAGCTAGGGAAGGGACGAGAAAATGCCGGAAGACAAGACTATTCAGGAGCTCGGCCTCGACGAGTACAAGTACGGTTTCCGCGATCCGGAGGAGTACTTCTTCAGGACCCCGAGGAAGGGCATAGACCCGGAGATCGTCGCCATGATCTCCAAGCACAAGAACGAGCCGGAGTGGATGCTAGAGTTCCGGCTGAAGGCGCTGGAGTCGTTCCTCGAGAAGCCGACCCCGACCTGGGGCGGCGACCTCTCCGGGATGGACTACGACGACATCTACTATTACATAAGGCCCATGGAGAACCAGGGCCGCTCCTGGGACGATGTGCCCGACGACATAAAGAACACCTTCGAGAAGCTCGGCATCCCGCAGGCCGAGAGGGAGAGCCTGGCAGGCGTCGGGGCGCAGTACGAGTCCGAGGTCGTCTACCACTCCCTGAAGAAGGAGCTCGAAGAGCAGGGCGTCATCTTCCTGGACATGGACTCTGGACTGCGCGAGCACGAGGACATCGTCGAGGAGTACTTCGGGACCATCATCCCGCCGGACGACAACAAGTTCGCGGCGCTGAACTCGGCCGTGTGGTCAGGCGGCTCGTTCGTGTACATCCCGCCTGGCGTAAGCGTGGATATCCCGCTTCAGGCATACTTCCGCATCAACGCGGAGAACATGGGCCAGTTCGAGCGGACGCTCATCATCGCCGACGAGGACTCCTACGTCCACTACATCGAGGGCTGCACGGCCCCGACGTATACTTCGAACTCGCTTCATTCGGCGGTCGTGGAGCTTATCGCCAAGCCTGGCGCGAGGATAAGGTACTCGACCATCCAGAACTGGTCGCACAACACCTACAACCTCGTCACCAAGCGGGGCGTGGCCTACGAGAACGCGACCATCGAGTGGGTCGACGGCAACCTGGGCTCCAAGTTGACCATGAAGTACCCTGCGGTCTACCTTATGGGCGAGGGCGCGCGGGGCGAGATCCTCTCCGTGGCCTACGCCGGCGACGGACAGCACCAGGACGCTGGCGGCAAGGTCGTCCACGCCGCGCCGAACACTTCGAGCCTCATTACTTCCAAGTCCATCTCCAAGGGAACGGGAAGGAGCACATACCGCGGACTCCTGAAGGTGCACGAGGGCGCGGTCAACTCCAAGAGCAGGGTCGAGTGCGACGCGCTACTCCTCGACGAGAATGCCAGAACGGATACTTATCCGTACATCGAGATCGAGGAGAAGAAGGTCAGCACCGAGCACGAAGCCACCGTCTCGAAGGTCGGTGAGGACCAACTCTTCTACCTGATGAGCCGCGGGCTCTCCGAGGAAGAGGCCAT
>DASTKM010000192.1:0-5562 GCA_035715885.1 Rubrobacter sp. | reverse complement strand
CCCATTGACTTCCTCCAGGTGCAGGCCGGAGATTCGCATGAACTCACTCATCGAAACCTCGCTATGCTCGTCGGGCATCGATCCGTCCTTACGCTCCATGGACAGCCGAGGAGATACCGCCGTCGACATCTCGATGCAGATCTCGGTGCACGAGCAGCATCATAGTACAAGATGGAACTGCTCATTCGATCGACGGTCGTTCGACCAAGGGAATCCGCACACCGCCGCTGCGACTTCTGGTGCGCTGACTGGGCAAAGACCATCTCGCTCACCCGGTCCTTTCTCTTCCAGTAGCCGCATTCGCGACACCCAGCTATGTAGCTCCGAAGGATCTTGGGGAGAGGATGACTTGCTTTCTGGCACGTGGGCCGCGACCCTCGGGTAAGCACTTGTGAATGCGTGCGCGGGACCCTACCATCCACAGGAGGATCGGGGAAGCTACTTTGGAGGAGGACATATGCCCCGTCGGATGACCGAGAAGGAGCGCCAGGAGTTCCTCGCCGAGCCGCACATCGGGGTCCTGAGCGTCGCCGTCGGCAACGACAGGCCACCACATACCACACCGATCTGGTACGGCTACGAGCCGGGCGGAAGCATCACGTTCTTTACAGAAACACAGGGCCGCAAGTCCCGCAAGGCCCGGTACATCGAGAGAGCGGGTGTGCTGAGCCTGACGGTGCAACGCGAAGAGTTCCCATACAAGTACGTCACCGTCGAGGGCTCCGTCGTCGGGTCCCACCGTCCTCCTTCCGCGGACCAAATGCTCGCCATCGCCGGACGGTACCTGCCCGAGGGGGCTGCCCAGGGCTTCGTTGAGGCGGAGCTCGCTCAACCGGGAACAGGGCCTGTGCTCTTCACGGTCCGGCCAGACCGCTGGCTGACCTTCGACTTCGCGGAAGGTGACGAGAGTTAGCGCGACGGCGAAGAGGCCCTTCGCACCTACTTCACGAACGGCCACGCTGCCGCGGCGAGGGGCTTCTCGGAATCCGGTCGGGTTTACTCGCCGAAGATGTGTAGTACCGACCGGCCGTAGAGGGTCCAGAAGAAGTATGCCGACAAGCCGAGCCCAATAATCATGACCACCGAACGCAGGACGGTGCGGTTTACCCTGTCCGTGAGCGCACCTCCTAGGTAGCCGCCGACCAGACCGCCGACGGCCATTGGCACGCCGTATCCCCAGTGGATCTCGCCGTAGAACACGAGCACGACCACTGCCACGCCCCTGAGGCAACCCGCGAGCAAATTCTTGAAAGGCACGACGCGGTGGACGTCTCCCATCCGCAGCAAACTCAGGGCACTGATCAACAAGATGCCGATACCGGCCCCGAAGTAGCCGCCGTAGATGGCCACTACGAACACAACTACCGCCGCAAGCGGCCACAGCGCCGTCGCGAGGCCGCGGTCTTGGTGGGCTCTCCCGCTAAAGCGGGAGAGCCACGGCTCCAGCGCGAACAAGACGGTGCCGCCGAGCACCAACCAGGGCACGAGGAACGTGAAATTCTGGTCGTCCGTCCAGACCAGCAACAGTGCTCCAACCAGCCCGCCAATAGTGCTCGTGACGAGGAGCAACCAAAGCCACAGTCTGCGTACGTCGCGCAACTTGCTGCGGGTACGCCATACGGCGCTTGGGTAGGCGGGGAGCAGGGCGAGTGCGCTCGTTGCGTCGGCGACTACGGGCGGAACGACCAGGGTCAGCAGTGGGAACGTTATCAGCCCGCCACCGCCGGCAAGCGAGTTGATCAGGCCGGCCGCCACCGCGGCCAAAAAGAACAGAACATGTGTTTCCAAGCGGCTTTAGCTCCCCTCGTGCCTCGCCATCGCCCGAAGTCCCCCTCATGGCCAACTTGCCGATGATCTCACCTCGAGAATTCCGGTGCATCTCCAAAATGCTCATTGATGCCTGCTACTGCGCCGGAGCAAAGAGGGAGATGTGAAGGCCCGCCTGGCTCAGCATCCAGTTGTGGTTCCTGCTCCCGGGCCCAAATCTCGGCAAGTCATGACCATCGCTGCGAAGATCAGGCTGTTGAAAACGTCTCTTGTGGTGACGTTGAGGAAGCGACCGTCCGGTAGAGTAGTGTTATGAGAGATAGAAAGAGAGGCGGGGCGAGCGGCCCAACGCAAGCTATTAGGGAGGGCACAGATGCGCGCCACGAGGAAAGAGGCCATCGCCACTGTAGAGGTGCCGCCCGGGCCGCGCGGAAACGTCGTGCTTGGCAGCATCGGCGATCTCTATCGCGACCGCCTGCGCTTCGTGCTCGACGTAGCACGCACGTACGGCGACGTGGCGCAGTATCGGGTTGCGCACATGCGGATGTATCAGGTCAACCATCCGGCGGGTGTCGGGCGACTATTACACGATAACCACCGCAACTACTCCAAGGACGTCGCAACGTTCGGGACACTCAGGTTGATCCTGGGCAACGGGCTTTTAACCAGCGACGGCGATTTCTGGCGGCGCCAACGTCGTCTGGCGCAGCCCGCCTTCCACCAGCGGCGTGTCACCGCTTTCGGCGACTTGATGACCGATGCAACCCTGGCGATGCTAGAGCGCTGGCGACCGAGCGTGGCGCAGGATCAGCCACTCGACGTGGCGGCGGAGTTCATGCACCTGACGTTGGAGGTCGCCACAAGGGCATTGTTTAGCGCCTCTGTTGAGCGCGACGTGGATGCGATCGGCCGCGCGATCACGACGCTCTTGAATGAAGTGACCTTCCGTTTCACTTTCCCCTTCTACCCACCGCTCAAGGTGCCGACACCCCGCAACCGCCGTTTCCTGGCAGCCCGCGCAACCCTCGATGGCATCATCTACGGCATCATCGCTGAGAGGCGGCGGCAACCGGGCGAACACGACGACTTGCTGGCGCTCCTCATGGAGGCGCGCGACGAGAAGACAGGAGAGGGGATGAGCGACAGGCAACTGCGCGACGAGGTGATCACTCTATTCGTAGCTGGCCACGAAACGACGGCCAACGCCCTCAGCTGGTCCTCCTACCTCCTCTCCACACACGTGGCGGTTGCGCGCAAAATGCGTGCCGAAGTCGATGAGGCGCTCCAGGGGCGCATCCCCACGGCCGCCGACTTGTCCAATCTGCCTTACACGCGCATGGTTATTGACGAGACGCTGCGTTTGTACCCGCCGGCCTGGATCACCAACCGGCGAGCGATCGAGGACGACACCATATGTGGATACCGCATCCCCGCCGACGCCATAGTCTCCATCAGCCCCTACGTCACACACCGCGATCCCACACTGTGGCAGAATCCCGAAGGCTTCGACCCCGACAGGTTCGCCCCCGAACGTTCGTCCGGGCGCCCGCACTTCGCGTACTTCCCGTTTGGAGGTGGACCGCACCAGTGCATCGGCAAAGGCTTCGCGCTACTGGAAGCGACGCTCGTACTGGCCCTGCTGACGCAACAATACGAGCTACATCTCGTCCCCGGTCGGCGGGTAGAGACGGTGGCGATGGCCACACTGCGTCCCCGCTACGGTATGTGGATGACGGCCCACCCGCGCTGAACGAGACGAGTCGTTTTTGGCCCTTGTCGTAGTGTGCAACAAGCCGTACGCTTCGTATACGTTTCCAGTAGGTTTCGAGGACGGAGTGTGACGATGTCTACGACGCTGAAGATCAAGGACGAAACGACTTTCAGCCTCGGCGGTGATGACGACAGAGACTTCACGCTCGATGTACCTGACGAGAAGATCTCGGTGCAGGAGTTGATCCGGGCCCGCGTCTACCGGGAGGTGCACGACTACAACCTCCACCAGCCCGAGTACTTCCACGGTCTCGTCCAGCCGTCCGAGGCTGAGAGGTCCCTCAACGGCTTCAGGATGCGCAGGAGGCGGAAGATAGACCCCGAAAGACAGTTCGAGCTGGCCAAGAGGGCGTTCTACAGCAACGGGTTCATCCTGCTGGTCGATGACAGGCAGGTGGACGAGCTCGAGGATGAGATCGAGATCAGGCCCGACACCACGGTCACGTTCCTGAAGCTCGTCCCACTCGTCGGAGGATGAGCGTATTCCTCCGCAGGTGGCGCATCCCGCAACCATACAGGGCCTGGATCGATGACCTCATGGCCGAGCAGCAAGGCCAGGGATACCGGTGGTACGCCTTCGACAACAAAGACTCAGCGGCCAGCCGTCGGATCCTGGAAGCAAGCCAGGAGGAGCAGCGAGGGTTCGTCCTGGCCGCGGCGGAGTGGTTGAATCTCCGTCACGGGAAACAGACCGTGGCCTTCTACGAGACCTGGGCGGTCCGTCAAACCATGCTGACCGTGCTGAGACGCAGGCTCCCCTTCCACCATGACGACGTCTGTCGCCTCCTGGATTGGTCCATCCGCCAGCCTTATACGCACGTGCGAGGAACACCACAGATGATCAAGGTGCTTCAGGATCACCTGAAGGAGCACGAGCTCACCCCAGATCTCCGCAAACGGGTCACCAAACTCACTAGATGTCTCGAAAAGGGGCACACTACAGAAGAGACGCGCCGCTGGGCAGCGAGGCTAAGAGAGCTTGGGGGGCTTTCGAGTTCGACCATTCCCCTTGTACCCGGCGAGGCGTGGTCGGATGTTGCGATAAGCGACATCGAGGCTATGGAAGGCGAGGAGATTGCGGCCTGGGTCGCGCTTCTGCAACACTGCACCAGGGCAAGAGGCGCGAAGCCCGGCCAGAAGTGGTCAACAAAAGCGGAATCGTTGCTAGAGAAGCTCGGACGCCCTGCTTTCGAGAGGTCCGTCGTGCGCTGGTTTCCCCTGGTGGAGAGGCCGCGCACCAGACCCGTCGAGCGGGGGTCACAATGGCAGCCAGACCCCAACCTGCTCTTGCAGGACGAGAACGCGGACATCCTCAAGGCGCTCGCCTGGCTGTGCGCGGGGAGCGAGAATGCGGAGGTCGCGCGAGCGTTGGGGGCGTTGGCGCTCACTGCGTATCGCAAGGTGCCGCAGATGGGGCCGAGGTGTGTCAGGCTTGGCAACGCATGCGTGTGGGCGTTGGGCGCCATGCCGGACGCGGGGGGAGTAGGGCAGCTCGCGATGTTACGGGCCAGGGTGAAGTTCGGCACGGCGCAGAAGGGCATCGAGAAGGCGCTGGACACCGCAGCAGGGCAAGCCGGAATGCCGCTCCAGGAGATCGAGGAGATCTCCGTCCCAGCTTACGGCCTGCAGGAGGTGGGGGTGAGGCGCGCGCAGTTGGGCGAGTTCGGCGTCGAGCTGGTAGTCAGGGGTACAAGCACGACTGAGCTACGTTGGATCAAGCCTGATGGCAAAAGGCAGAAATCCGTGCCCAAGGCCGTCAAAGAACACAGCGCCGAGGATTTGAAAGAGATCAAGGCGGCGGCCACGGACCTGCGGAAGATGCTGCCGGCCCAGCGCGACAGAATAGAGAACCTGTATCTGGAGCAGAAGAGTTGGACCTACCAAGCCTGGCGCCAGCGCTATCTCGACCATCCCGTCGTCGGCACGCTCGCGCGGCGCTTGATCTGGAAGTTCACGAACGAAGAACGCACAGGAGCCGGCGTCTTCTACAATGGCCGGATCGTGGGCCGTGACGGCCACGTCCTG
>DASTKM010000191.1:0-15601 GCA_035715885.1 Rubrobacter sp. | reverse complement strand
CGCGAGGGGGCTGAGGAGGAGGCGAGGGTAGTCCTCGACGAGGACACAGGCGATCTCAGGGTCATGAAGGACGGCGAGGACATAACCCCGCACGACTTCACGCGTATAGCGGCCCAGGTGATGCGTCAGACGTTCTACCAGCGTCTGAACGAGGTTCACAACGAGCAGCTCTTGGACGAGTACGGCGAGCGCATGGGCGATGTCGTGACCGGCATCGTACAGCAGGCCCACAGACGGATGACGCTGGTCGACCTCGGAAGGGTCGAGGCTATCCTGCCTGCCAGCGAGCAGGTGCCCAATGAGCGCTACGAGAATGGACAGCGGTTGAAGGTGTACCTGCTAGAGATCAGGGAGGGAGGGCGTGGCCCCAGCCTGACCGTGAGCCGGCGCCACGAGGGGCTGCTCAAGAACCTCTTCGAGCTCGAGGTGCCAGAGATCTACGACGGCCTCGTCGAGATAAGGGCAGTCGCCCGCGAAGCCGGGCTGCGCTCGAAGGTGGCGGTGTGGTCCAAGGAAGCCGGTGTAGATCCCGTGGGTGCCTGCGTGGGACCACGCGGTAGCCGCGTAAGGGCTGTGGTCTCCGAGCTCAGGAACGAGAAGATCGACATCATCCAGTGGGACCCGGAGCCTGCGCGCTTTATAGCGAAGGCCTTGAGCCCGGCGCGCGTACGCGAGGTCTACCTGGACGAGGACGAGAAGCAGGCGGAGGTGATCGTACCCGACGACCAGTTGTCGCTGGCTATCGGCCGCGAGGGCCAGAACGCCCGCCTCGCCGTAAAGCTGACGGACTGGAAGATAGATATAAAGCCCGAGAGCCAGGCGACCGAGTACGAGGAAGAGGAAGAGGACTGGGAGCCTGACGAGGACTCCACGATGCACCGCTGCAGGGCGGTTCTCTCCAACGGGCGCAGGTGCGCCAATATGGCATTGCCAGGCTCGCTGTTCTGCTGCATCCCTTCGCACCAGGCGCAGGCTGCGGAGTTCGAGGGCATGGTAGGTAGAGGGTAGGGGATCTGATGAGTAAACGCGTGTACGAGATAGCCCGCGAGCAGTCGCTGGAGAGCAAAGAAGTGATACAGCGCCTCAAGGAGGCCGGGGTTCAGGTAAAGAGCCACTCCTCCTCCGTTGAGGATAACGTCTACGAAAGGGTCTTCGGCGCGGGGCCCAGCGTCGAAACGCCCAACGGCCGCTCGGCGGCCCAGGAAGCCGAGGCGCAGGAGGCCCGCGCGGATGCGGAGCGCTCGGGACACGGTGCCACCATGGCTGAGTCGCCGGCCGAAGAGCCCATCTCCGGGCCGCAGCAGAGCCGTCCTCAGAAGAAACGCCGCAGAGTCGTTATCGACGCTAGTGCGAGGAATCGTGGGGGGCGTCCGGCGGCGCCTGCGGCCCCGGCGCCAAGCAAGCAGCCCGAGCGCGCTTTCGTCGAGGAGAAAGAGTCTGAGAGCAGCGGGGTGCGGGTCGAGCCGGGGGCGACGGTCAAGGACCTCGGCGACGCCGTAGGGGTCCCTCCGACCCAGATCATCAAGGTCTTGATGGGTCTCGGTGAGATGAAGACGCTCACCCAGACCCTGTCGACCGAGGAGATCGAGCTTGTCTCCGAAGAGCTCGGTGTGGAGGTCGAGATCGGCGCGGTCGAGGAGCCTGAGCCGGTCGAGGTCACACCCGACGACGACCCTGCCGACCTGGTCGAAAAGCCGCCCGTAGTAACGGTGATGGGCCACGTCGACCACGGCAAGACGAGCCTCCTGGACAGGATCCGACGGTCTAACGTCCAGTCCGGGGAGGCCGGCGGTATCACGCAGCACATCGGGGCCTACCAGGTCGAGTCAGACGGCAGGAAGGTTACCTTTATAGACACCCCTGGCCATGAGGCATTCACGGAGATGCGAGCCCGCGGTGCGCGGGTAACGGACGTGGTCGTGCTCGTCGTAGCCGCTGATGACGGCATCATGCCCCAGACGGCAGAGGCCATCGAGCACGCCAGGGCCGCCGGCGTCCCCATGGTCGTGGCCCTCAACAAGATCGACGTGCCGAACGCGAACCAGGACAGGGTTCTCGGGGAGCTCTCCGAAAGGGAGCTCGTACCCGAGGTCTACGGTGGGGATACCGTGACGGTGCCAGTGTCGGCCAAGACCGGCGAAGGTATCGATGAGCTTCTGGAGAACATCCTGGTTGTCGCCGAGCTAGAAGACCTCAAGGCGAACCCCAAGGCTCCCGCCAGCGGATACGTTATAGAGGGGGAGCGCGACCCTGGACGCGGTCCTGTGGCCACGTTACTGTTGAGTCGGGGGACGCTCCAGAAGAGCGATGCCGTGCTCGCGGGAACGGCCTACGGCAGGGTAAGGGCGATGCTTGACTACATGGGTAACCGCGTCAAGGAGGCGGGACCGGGAACACCGGTCGAGATCCTCGGCCTCTCTGGCGTCCCCGAGGCGGGAACCCGCTTCGAGGTCGTCGACCACGAGCGGATCGCGCGCGACCGCGCCCAACAGGCGGAGGAGAGACTGCGAAGGCAGGAGCTCGCCGAGGGCGGTACGCGCCGCACGCTTGAGGAGCTCCTCGGCGAGGGCGGCACCCAGGACCTCAACCTCGTCGTCAAGGCGGATGTCGCCGGATCCGTGGAGGCGCTCAAGGAGGCGCTCGCCAGACTCTCCACAGACGAGGTGCGCGTCAACATCGTGCGCAGTGGCGTCGGGGCCCTTACTGACTCTGACGTTATGCTCGGCTCGGCCAGCGACGGCATCCTGCTCGGTTTCAACGTCAGGCCCACAAACACGGCAAAGCAGGTCGCCGAGCGGGAGGGCGTCGAGATCCGGACCTACGACGTGATCTACAAGGCCCTCGAAGACATCGAGGCCGCCATGCGCGGTATGCTCGCCCCGGAGATAGAGGAGCGCGAGAGCGGTACCGCCGAGGTGCGCCAGACCTTCAGGGTGCCCAACGTCGGAGTCGTCGCTGGCTGCTACGTTACGAGCGGGGAGATCTTCCGCAACAACCGCGTTCGCGTCGTGCGCGACGGCACCGTGGTCTACGAGGGCAACATAGCCTCCCTGAAACGCTTCAGGGACGACGTCCGCTCCGTGCGCGAGGGTTTCGAGTGCGGTGTTGGCGTCGAGAACTTCAACGACGTCAAAGAGGGAGACGTGCTCGAGTTCTTCGAGACCGTCGAGGTCCCGAGGTAAAGTCGGCTTTTGTTCTGCACGGTAAGGCTGGAACTGGAGCTGCCTTTCTCTTCGAGCCTGAAGGATAAGCGCCAGACGCTACGCTCCGTCAAAGACCGCCTGCGCCGCAAGAACGTCTCTGTGGTGGAGTCGGATCACCAGGACCTCTGGCAGCGCGCAACGATGGAGATCGCACTCGCTGCGGTCTCGCGCCGGGCTGCGGAGCAGAAGCGAGAAGAGCTTCGCAGGGCGCTCCTCAATTACGAAGAACTCTCCATACTGGACTGGCGCGAGGAGTTCGTCAAACTGTGAGTGGTCGCACGCGCAAGGTGGAATCGCAGCTGAAGGAGATCACCAGCGAGGAGGTCGCCTCTCTCTCGGACCCGCGCATCAAGGGCCTCGTTACGGTTACCGGCGTCAGGGTGAGCCCCGACCTCGCCCACGCGACGGTGTTCTACAGCGTGCTCGCCGAGGAGGACGATATCGCCGCAAAGGAAGGCCTGCAGAGCGCGGCCGGCCGCATCCAGGCCGCGGTAGGGGCCCAGATGCGCCTCAAGCGCACGCCCAGGCTGCACTTCGAACCCGACCCCGTTGTCGAGCGTGCCACCAGGATAGAAGTCGCACTTAGGGAGGTAAGGACAGATGAAGACGCGCACGAAGAATAATACGCTAGCGGAGATAGCGGAGTTTTTGAAGTCCCTGGACCGCGTCGCCGTAACGACTCACGTAGGTTCCGACGGCGACGCCATCGGCGCTTCGGCTGCCCTCGTGCGTCTCATGCGCCGGCTGGGGGCAACAGCCGTATTCTGCCACGCGGAAGGGGCGCCCGAGTATCTGGGCTGGCTCTTGCCCGACGAGCCCCTGCGCGAGCTTCCGCCGGATCACGACCTGCTCGTCGCCGACACATCCCGCGCAGACCGAACCGGCGTACCCGTGCCTGAAGCGGGCGCCCGCCTCAACGTCGACCACCACGAGGACAACCCTCTCTACGCCGAGTACAACCTGGTGAGCCCGAGGGCCGCCGCGACGGCCGAGATCGTCGCCGACCTTTACGCCGAGCTCGAAGTACCCATCGACAGGCCGACCGCCGAGGCCCTCTACGTCGGCATCAGGACCGACACGGGCGGCTTCAACTTCCGTAACATCTCCCCCCGTGCCCACGAGCTCGTCGCCGACCTCCTTCGGGCTGGCGTCGTGCCTGCCGAGGTCAACGAGCGCATCAACCGCAGGGGCAGCATCGAACAGCTCAGGATCGTCGGCGTCTCGCTCGCCAACGCCGTTCGTTACGGGGAGGCACTGATCTCCACGGTCGAGAACTCGGACTACGAGAGGACCGGCGCAACGGAACTCGACTCGAAAGAATCCATCGACCAGCTCCGCACCGTCGCCGGTGTCGACGTCGTGGCCCACCTGCGCGAGGTCCCTCAAGGCACGAAGGGCTCACTACGTTCCGAGACGGTCGACGTCGGGGAGATAGCGCGTCGCTTCGGCGGAGGCGGCCACCGCCTCGCCGCCGGATACACCACGCCGCGCCGCCCCGACGAGGCCAGGGAAGAGCTTCTGGGAATTCTGGAAGGTGTCCTCGACCTCGGGGGCGGGCCATAACGGAGAGGGTCCTCTCAGGCGGCCTTCTGCTGGACAAGCCGCCAGGCATAACGAGCGCCAAGGCGGTCTCTGGGATCAAGCGCCTGCTCCCGAGGAAGACCAGGATAGGGCACACAGGAACCCTCGACCCCCTGGCCTCAGGCCTTCTCGTGCTCCTTCTCGGGCGCGCAACGCGTCTCTCTCGCTACGTGACTAACCTCGACAAGTCCTACACAGCCACAGCCCGCTTCGGCGCCGTCTCGGATACGCTCGACGCAGAAGGCCATATCACCGACCTGGACGCCCCCCTCCCTTCGGAAGAAGCCCTGCGCGACGCGCTCCCAGCCCTCACGGGCGACCTCCTCCAGGTTCCACCGATGGCCTCGGCCATCAAGCAAGGAGGTCAAAGGCTTTACGACTTGCACCGCCGCGGCATAAGCGTTGAGCGGGAGGCACGTCCCGTCAGGGTGCATAGACTCGCTCTCGCCGGCTTCGACCCCACAGCACAGACGGCAAAGTTCGAGATCTCCTGCAGCAGCGGTACCTACATAAGAACCCTCATAGACGACCTCGCCACATCCCTCGGCTCAGGCGCCTACCTTACCGCATTGCGCCGCAATAGCGTCGGACACCTCACCGTAGGCAACGCCCATGCCACCCAGGATCTCCTCCCGGAAACCCTACATAACCACATAATACCACCACTCGATGTGATCGCCCATCTCCCTGCGGTGGCTATTTCGGAGGAGACGGGCCGAGATCTGGTATGTCACGGCAGGCCCATAGAGAGGTGTCGGGTCGCTGGCAGTTACCGGGTGATGAGTGGGGGCGAGCTCTTGGCTGTGTACAGGGACGACGAGGACGTGGGGCGGGCCGAGGTGGTGTTGTGCGCCAAGTAGTGGTAGCGCTCGGGAACTTCGACGGTGTGCACCTCGGCCACCAGGAGGTCCTGAGGCGGGCGGTCGAGGAAGGGCGGCGTAGGGGCATGAAGGTCGTTGCTGCCACCTTCCATCCGCATCCACGGGCCGTACTGGGGGCTGGTGATCCGCCTAAGCTCTTGACACCCCTGGCGTTGCGGTGTGAGATGCTACTCGCTTACGGGGCCGATGAGGTGTGGGTGATACCGTTCGATGCCGCCCTGTCCAAGAAGACCCCCGAGCAGTTCGTAAGAGATGTGCTGATTCGCGAGGGTAGGGCCGGGGTGGTCGTAGTCGGCGAGAACTTTCGTTTCGGGCACAAGGCTGCCGGAGAATTCAGGGATCTTTTGCGGATCATGCGGGAAGCGGGCGGGACGGCCGTAGGCGTTCAGGTACACGGCATGGATGGCGGGATCAGCTCCACATGCATACGGGCTTTGATCTCCGGTGGAGAAGTGACCGAGGCCGCCGGCCTCCTTGGACGTCCCTACGTGCTCAGGGGCGAGGTAGTGGTCGGAGACAAGCGCGGCAGGTCGATCGGGTTCCCAACAGCCAACGTGATGCCCGATACGGATGCGGTGATACCGGCCCGCGGAGTCTACGCAGGATTCGTCCGCTTCGGCGAAGAGGAATATGCCGCATGTACGAACGTCGGGGTGGCTCCCACCTTCGGGCGAACCGAGAGCCGGGTCGAGGCCTATCTCCTCGATTTCGAGGGCGACCTATACGGGCGCGTTGTAGATGTCGGCTTCGTGAAGCGTATCAGGGAGGAGCGAAGATTCTCGGGCGTAGATGAGCTCATAGGGCAGATTCGGCGCGACGTAGAGGAGACCAGAATCATAGCTGGTGGACTCGGCTGACCGCGGGCCATTGGTGCACGATACTAATTGATGCATGTGGTAGCATAAGGGGTCGAACGGGTTAGACAATAGAGTAGTGAATAAAGAGGAGAACGAAGAAGTTGGCTGTTGTTGAGCACAAAGAGGAGATCATTCAAGAGCACCGTACGCACGAGGGAGACACGGGGTCTCCCGAGGTGCAGGTCGCGGTGCTCACGCGGCGCATAGGTCACCTTACGGAGCACTTGCGCGAGCACAAGCACGACTACCATTCGCAGCGTGGACTGCTGAAGATGGTCGGCAGGCGCCGCAGGTTACTCAAGTATCTGCAGAACAAGGACGTCGAGCGCTACAGGGCGCTCATCGCCAAGCTCGGCCTACGCCGGTAGCTCGGGTTACAAGAATAGCAAGAGGAGAAAGCAATATGCGACTAGATATACCAGTAGGTGAGCGCTCGATCGTGCTCGAAACCGGAAAGCTGGCCAAGCAAGCCGGTGGCTCGGTGACGGCGAGGCTCGGCGACACCATGATACTCTCCACGGCCACACGCTCTGAGGCCCCGCGCCCCGGCGCGACGTTTTTGCCTTTGAGCGTGGACATCGAGGAGCGCATGTCCTCGGCGGGCAAAATCCCTGGTGGCTTTATCAAGCGCGAGGGTAGGCCCTCGGAGCGGGCGATCCTGACCTCGCGCCTCACGGATAGACCTCTCAGGCCGCACTTCCCCAAGAACTATCACTACGAGATACAGGTAATAGGCACCGTTCTGGTCGCCGACCAGGACACCCCGTATGATACCGTAAGCATGGTCGGGGCATCCGCGGCGCTCGCCCTCTCCGACGTGCCTTTTGAAGGCCCGATCGGGGCTGTGCGCGTCGGACGTTCGCTCGACGGCGAGTTCATCCTGAATCCTACCTACGCCCAGATCGCAGAGAGCGACCTGGACCTCGTGGTCGCAGGGACGAAGGAAGCCATCACCATGGTCGAGGCTGGGGCGAACGAGGTGCCCGAGAACGTCATGGTCGAGGCCCTGCAAATCGCCCAGGATGCGGTCAAGGACCAGGCCGAGGCGATAGAGGAGTGGGCTCTCGAACATGGCAAAGAGAAGCAAGAGATAAAGGACGCTGAGGAGAACCCCTTCCTCGCTGACTTCCGCGAGCGGTACTTCGGGCGGATAAAAGAAGGCATCGTACAGACCGACCGGAGAGCCCGCCACGACGTGCTCCAGGAGTTGCGCGAAGAGTTGATCGAGGGCCGCGAAGAAGAGGAGATTCCCCTGATCACGTCCGCCCTCTCGACGCTCGAGAAGGAGGCTTTCCGCGCCCTCTACCTCGAGGACCGCAAGCGTACGGATCTGCGTGGGCTGGACGAGATAAGGCCAACCTCAGCCGAAGTGCAGGTGCTTCCGCGGGTCCATGGTACGGGGCTCTTTACGAGGGGCGAGACGCAGGTCTTGAGCTCTCTGGCTCTGGCCGACCTCGGTCTCGCGCAGCGGCTCGACACCATCGAGCCGCTGACGGGCAAGCGTTACATGCACCACTACAACTTCCCGCCCTTCGCCACGGGCGAGACGGGCCGCCTGGGGAGTCCGCGGCGGCGTGAGATCGGGCACGGCGCTCTCGCCGAGCGGGCGCTGATGCCGGTCATTCCGTCGGAGGAAGAGTTCCCCTATGCTCTACGCGTAATATCCGAGGTTCTCGAGTCCAACGGTTCCTCATCGATGGCGAGCGTGTGCGGTTCGACGCTGGCGTTGATGGACGGCGGCGTGCCTATCAAAGCCCCCGTCGCCGGTGTGGCTATGGGGCTGGTCAAGGAGGACGATGACTATGTCATCTTGAGCGACATCCAGGGCCTCGAGGACCACATGGGCGACATGGACTTCAAGGTCGCAGGCACGGCCGACGGAATAACGGCGCTCCAGATGGACATGAAGATCACTGGTGTCTCGGCCCAGCTCTTGCAGGAGGCGCTGGAGCAGGCGAAGGCAGGGCGTTTGCAGATACTCGAGATCCTGCACGGCGCCATACCCGAGCCGAGGGCTGAGGTCTCCGATTACGCCCCCAGGGTGGAGGTCATAAAGATCCCGAAGGATAAGATCGGGATGCTCATAGGACCAGGCGGGAAGACCATCAACGCGCTACAGGAGCAGTTCGGCGTGAACATCTCCGTCGAGGACGACGGAACGGTCTTCGTGGCCGGTGAAGGAAGTATATCCAGGGATGCTGCCTCGGCGATAAACGGGATGATGAAGGATGTCGAGGCCGGTGAGATCTACACTGGCAAGGTAGTGAAGACCACCAACTTCGGGGCCTTCGTCGAGCTCACCCCAGGGCGCGACGGGCTCGTGCACATCTCGCGTCTCGCGCCAGGAAGGCAGCGGGTCGAGAGGGTCGAGGACGTCGTCAACGAGGGCGACCGGATCAAGGTGCGTGTCCTGGAGATAGACAAGCAGAACCGCATCAGCCTCGAGAAGCTGGAGGGCTAGTGGCCGACTCGAACGTAAGGCTGAAGGATCTTCCTGGGGGTCTCAGGGTCTTCTCCGAGCCCCTCGCCGAGGCTACCAGCGTCTCCCTGGGGCTCTGGATCCGGGCCGGCTCCCGCGACGAGATGGACGAGGTCGCCGGCATCAGCCACCTGATGGAACACATGCTCTTCAAAGGGACCCCCGACATGGATGCCCTTGGCGTCGCCCAGGCCTTCGAGGGCATCGGAGCCCAGGAGAACGCGGCGACAGGCGAGGAGTACACCGTGCTCTACGCCCGCTTTCTGCCCGAGCACCTGGGGCGCGCCCTCGACATCATGAGCGACATGGTCCTGAGGCCGACGCTCGCCGACCTCGAACGCGAGCGCGAGGTCATAGTCGAAGAGATCAAGATGTACGAGGACAGGCCCGACCAGCTCGCCGACGAGTACCTGTCGTCTTTGATCTTCCACGAAGACCCCCTCGGCCGTCCGATTATCGGGTCGGCCGAGACGGTCCGCGGGGTGGACCACGATACCCTAAAGGACTTCCACAGCCGCACCTACACGGCTCCCAACATCTTCGTCGCCGCCGCCGGCAAGCTCGACCAAGACGACGTCGAACGGAAGGTCGAAGAGAGGCTTTCCGGCCTTCCAGGGGGAGTGCCTTTCGTGCGCGAGGCCAGGCCGACACCACCCGATAGTCGCTTTTTCTTCAGGTTCAAGGAGACGGAGCAATACCACGTCTCGATGGGCTCTCTGGGCATTCCTGCGAAGAGCGAAGACCGTTACGCGATGGCCGCCTTGAACAATGTCCTTGGGGGCGGTATGAGCAGCCGCCTCTTTCAGGAGGTGCGTGAGAAGCGTGGTCTCGCATACGCCGTGTACTCTTACCACCAGGGGTACTCTGACGCAGGCGCGATCAAGACCTACGTAGGCTCCACCACGGGCAACGTGGAGGAGGCGGTCAGGGTTATCGTCGAGCAACTCGGGAGGGTCATGGATGAGGAGGTCGAACAAGAGGAACTGGTGCGCACCAAACAGCAGCTCAAGAGCTCGACGCTCCTCGCCCTGGAGAGCACCTCTGCGAGGATGAATCGCGTCGGCCGCAGCGTAATAACAGGCGCGGAGCTCTTGACGCCGGAGGAGATCTCCGCCCGAATCGAGGCCGTGACCCCGCAGGACATAGCACGCCTCGCTAAAGAGCACCTGAGAACAGACCATATGTACCTCTCCGCCGTCGGGCCGAAGGAGCTCGACCTGGGAAGGTACCTGAACTGATAGTCAGGCTACAGGTTTCCTGATGCCTGAGACCTGATACGTTCAAAAGGAGGTTATACGAACTTTTGTTAGACAACGAGACCTTGCAGGTCGTTCCCCTGGGGGGGTTGGGTGAGATTGGCAAGAACATGACGGCCGTGCGCCAGGCGAGCGGGATGATCCTGGTCGACGCCGGTATGTCGTTCCCTGACGAGGAGATGCCGGGGATAGATCTTGTGCTCCCTGACTTCACCTACGTGCGGGAACACGCGGGCGTGCTCAAGGGAATAGTGCTCACGCACGGTCACGAGGACCATGTCGGCGCGTTGCCGTATCTGCTGCGTGAGTTCAACGTGCCAGTCTATGCTACAAAGCTCACCCTCGGGCTCGTGCGCAGCAAGTTGCAGGAGTTCGGGATCAAGAGGGGAGATCTGCGCGAGATCAAAGCCGGCGATCGGCAGAACCTTGGTGGCTTCGGACTGGAGTTCATAGAGGTAAACCACTCCATACCAGGTGCCGTCGCGATAGCCATCAGTACCAAAGCAGGTGTGATCCTGTTCTCCGGCGACTACAAGATCGACCTTACCCCGATAGAAGGCTCGCCGATGGACTTGGGGCGCCTGGCCGAGCTTGGCAAGGAAGGGGTGCTCGCGTACTTCGGTGACTCGACGAACTCCGAGCGCCCCGGCTACGTGCCCTCCGAAAAGATCGTCGGGGATACGCTGAACGAAGTTTTCGAGAGGTCGAAGGGACGCATCATCGTGGCTTCCTTCGCCTCACACATCCACCGCGTCAGCCAGGTAGTCGAGGCTGCCAAGAAACACGACAGGCTCGTCGGGGTAACGGGCCGCTCGATGATCCGTAACGTACAGATCGCACGCGAGCTCGGCTACCTCGACCTGCCACAGGAGATGATGGTCGACCAGCGGGACGTCAACCAGATCCCCGACTCTGACATCGTGGTCCTTACGACGGGCTCGCAGGGCGAGCCCCTGGCGGCCCTGAGCCGAATCGCCAACGGGACCCACCGCACCATCGAGGTGGGACCCGAAGATACGGTCGTGATAGCCGCACACCCTATCCCGGGCAACGAGCGCGGCGTCTCTCGCACGATCAACAACCTGATGAAGCGGGGCGCCCACGTGTTCTACAGCCCCCTTGTGCCAGTTCACGTCTCGGGACACGCCGCCCAGGAGGAGCAGAAGATAGTGCTCTCGCTCCTCAAGCCGCGCTATCTCGTCCCCGTGCACGGCGAGTTCAGGCACCTTCGCCACCACGCGAACACCGCGATCAGCCTCGGTATCCCCGAGGACAAAATCTTCATCCTGGAGAATGGCGACTGCCTGGAGTTCGAGGACGGTGAAGCCCGCCTCGCCGGGAACGTCGCCGCAGGCATGTTCCTCGTAGATGCAGGCGCGATCGCCGAGAGTTCTTCGGGCGTGATGCGCGAGCGCCAGCAACTCTCCGAAGACGGTATGTTTATCGTGGTGGCCCGCATAAACGCCCAGAACGGCCAGCTTCTCGGACCCCCCGATGTCATCTCCCGCGGCTTCGTCAGCCCGCAGAGCGCCAACGGCCTCGTCGACCAGTCAATAGAGGTGGTTAGCCAGACCCTGGAACAGACCGCGAGCCAGCGTATCACAGACTGGGGCGAACTGAAGAACGCTATTCGCAAGGACCTTTCCAGCTTCCTCTCAGAGCGTACGGGTAAACGCCCGATCATCCTGCCGCTAATAGTTGAGGTTTAGATCTAACCCTGTACTACACCTTGCGGTTGACGGTGGACTAGAGGCTCATGGGATAGACTTAAGGCGTGGCTACAGACAAGCGTGCGCCCAAGAAGACTACGAAGAAGCGCTCCTCCGGCAGGGGCAAGACGAGGCGCAAGGGTGGCTCGCCCCTGGGCCGCGTACGTGATGGCCTTGCCGGGGCGGTGACCAGGGAGGCAGTCGGGGTCTTCTTATTGGCCGTTGGCCTGTTCTTCAGCGCAGCGTTCGCGAGTGGAAGGGGGGCTTTCGTTGGGGATGCGGGATCCTTTGTAACAGGCCAGCTGTTCGGGAGGGTCGGCCTCGCGCTCGCACCGCTCTCGGCGCTCGCGGGCCTGCTCCTCTTGCTCGGCCGCCTGAGGGGCCGGGCCGTCACCGGCGCCGCTCTCTTGCTGCTGGCCGGCGCGGCCACCTTCGCTGCCACTCTGTCCCCCAGACACCTCCTTTCCGCCGGGCACTATCCCGAGGCCGGAGGTATTCTAGGAAGTGGACTCTACGCAGGCGTGCAGTGGGCTGCAGGTGCCATCGGGGCTGCGCTTGCCATCGCCCTGCTCTACGCCATCGGCCTGTCGCTGCTCACCGGCGTTAGCCTTGCCGCGGCGCTGGCTGCGCTCAAGAGGACTTGTGAGAAGGTCGTTGGCCTGGGCCGAGGGCTGTGGGTGAAGGGAGAGAGGCGAACGGGTTCGCGCGCGAAGCGCAGCCATACCGATGCTGCGAAGGGTAACGAGACGGCTGACCCCCTCGGGTGGGACGCGGATGAAGTGGTGCCCGCCGAGCTTGAAAAAAGGGAGTCGGAGAGTGCTCCGACCAGAGAGTTTGAGGTCGTCTTGCCCCAGCGTGAGCCTGCCCAGGCCTTCAGCGAAGAGAGGGAGCTTGCACCCGGCGAGTACACACCGCCGCCGTTCTCCATGCTGAGTCTCGGGCATGGGAATCCCGAGCACGACGCCGAAGGTACGAGCCAGAGGCTCACCTTGGCGCTCTCCGATCTCGGGGTGGTTGCCCACGTTGTGCGTGCTGTGGTCGGCCCGCGGGTCACCCGTTACGAGCTGCGCCTAGGTAGCGGGGTCAAGGTTGGCAAGGTCAGGAATCTGCAACAGGATATCGCGTATGCCCTGGCGGCGACCGAGGTCAGGATACTCGCCCCGATCCCGGGCAAGAGCGCGGTCGGGGTAGAAGTGCCCAATACCAGGCCGGCGAAGGTAACGCTAGGAGACGTGTTCCAGGCCTACCCCGACGCCAACGAGTGGACCCTTCCAGTAGGACTTGGCAAGGACATCTCAGGGCGGGCCGTGTTCTTCGACCTCTCCGAGATGCCGCATCTGCTCGTCGCTGGCACCACGGGGAGCGGCAAGAGCGTAATGCTCAACGGGCTGTTGACCTCTCTGCTTCTGACCACCGACCCGCGGCAGGTCAAGATGGTCCTCATAGACCCCAAGAGAGTCGAGCTCTCCCAGTTTGGACGGGTACCGCACCTTATAACGCCCGTGGTAACCGACGTCAAGAAGGCGGCCAACGCGCTGGCCTGGGCCGTGGCCGAGATGGAGCGCCGTTACGAGGTGCTCGAGAAGATCGGGGTAAGGTCCGTCGAGGGATACAACGACAGGGCGGAGACCCAGATGCCCTACGTAGTCGTCGTCATAGACGAGCTGGCCGACCTCATGATGCAGGCCGGGGCCAAGGTCGAGGACGCCATCATCAGGCTCGCCCAGAAAGCGCGTGCGGTGGGCATTCACATCGTGGTCGCCACCCAGAGGCCGAGCGTGGATGTAATAACGGGAATGATCAAAGCCAACGTGCCAAGCCGCATCGCCTTCGCCGTCTCGAGCCAGGTGGACAGTCGCGTGATCCTGGACTCCCCAGGCGCCGAGGCCCTGCTCGGGATGGGGGACATGCTTTACAAGCCTGTCTCTGCCGCGAGGCCCTCGCGGGTGCAGGGCGCTTTCATCTCCGAGGCGGAGGTCGACAGGGTGGTGTCGGCCACCGTCGAGGCGGCCTCGGGGCGCGCGGAGGCGCGCTTTGTGAAGGAGGTGACGGAACCGAGGAGCGTCAAGGAGGAAAACGACGAACCCGATGACGACCTCCTTCCCGAGGCGGCGAGCTTCGTCGTCTCCACCCAGCAGGCCTCCGTGAGCGCTGTGCAGCGGCGTTTCAGGGTAGGCTACTCGCGGGCCGGCAGGATTATCGACGCGCTTGAGCGCAAGGGCATCGTCGGCCCCTACGAGGGTTCCAAGAGCCGCGCTGTGGTGGCTTCTGCAATGGACCTGGAGTCCATGTTCGGTGACGATGAAGGGAGGGCCGATCTGGCCGAGGGCTGGTAGCTTTTATGGTAGGCTCATAAGCGCGATGGAAGATTGGCAGCACAAGCGTAATCCGGAGGAAGACGAAGAATCAAGGGGTGAGACCGAGATCGGCCGCTTCCTCGAACAGAAGCGTAAGGAGCGGGGTCTCTCCCTGGAGGAAGTCGAGCAGGCCACCAAGATCCGCAAGCGCTACCTCACAGGCCTCGAGCGTGATAACTACTCAATTCTACCCGACGCGGTCTACGCCAGGGGTTTTCTGAAGACCTACGCCAATTACCTCGGCCTCGACGGCGAAGCCCTCTCTCGACAGCTCAAGAGCAGCAGAAAAGCGCGGCGTGAGCGTGGCATCAACTACAACTCCGGGCCCGAAAGCGACTTCGAGAAGCCCCTAATCACACCCAGCGGCCTGAGGGGGGCTCAGAAACGCATGGTCTCCACCTCGGCCATAGTGACCCTGATCGTCGCCGTACTCGCCCTGGCCGCCGTTATCGGAGCTCTGTACTTCGTCGGACGCGGGGTGCAGGTCTCGAAGGAGGACTCACCCTCAGGGAAGTCCCCACCTCGCCAGGAGCAGCAGAACGTGGCCGGCAGGGAGAAGGCTCCGGAGACCGGGTCGGCAAAGGAGGGCGCCGTCGGCAGCAATGGCACAGCCACAGGCGACCAGAAACCCGCAGTTGCGAAGCAGAGTGCTCCACCTGATACGCTGCGGGTTCTAGTCAACGTAAGAGAGCGGCCCTCGTGGATTCTGATCCGGACCGACGGGACCGCGGTCTACGAGCAGGTGGCCCAGCCGGGATTCTCGAAGACATTCGAGGCCGAGCAGCGACTGTTCATCAAGAGTGGTGATGCAGGGGCCGTGACAGTGAAGATCAACGGCCAGGACGCTGGCCCGCTCGGTGGCGCGGGTGAGATCGTCGCCAGGAACTACACCCTGAAGACCGCGAGCTGAAAGGCACCCCGCAGGAGGACGGAAACCCCTTGGGAGCCCAAGATCCTTACAGTATAATCAGGCGCAGTAAATGCCGATTACATGATCTGTTGGCACTCTCGCTTTTTGGAGGATGCATTGGATAAGAGCAAGGCTATAGACGCCGCAATCTCCCAGATAGAGCGGCAATTCGGGAAGGGTTCGATCATGCGCATGGGCGACGAGGAGCGCCAGAGCGTGGCCTCCATTCCGACCGGCGCCCTGGCCCTCGACCTCGCCCTCGGCGTTGGCGGCGTCCCACGGGGTCGCGTCGTCGAGATCTTCGGTCCAGAGTCGAGCGGCAAGACGACCCTCGCCCTGCACATCATCGCCGAGGCGCAGAAAGCAGG
>DASTKM010000190.1:0-2765 GCA_035715885.1 Rubrobacter sp. | reverse complement strand
CTGGGTGGCATCTCGGCTGCCTGTGCGCTCACCGAGGAGCGCTTTCACCTGCATCCCGTCTCCAGCACCTTTCACGGCCGCGACGTCTTCGCCCCGGTAGCGGCCCATCTTGCGGCCGGGGTTGGGCTCTCGGACCTGGGGAAGCCCGTGGACCCTTCTTCACTGATGCGTCTCAGACCGGCGAGCGTATTCGTGGATGAGGGAGCAGGTCTCGTTACCCGCATCATCTCCGTCGACCGCTTCGGTAACGCAAGGCTCTCCATCATGCATGAGGAGTTGGGGCTCGAGTATGGTGACGCCCTGAAAGTAGACGTCGGTGACGGCGCGATGTCGGTTCGATACGTCGAGACTTTCGGGTCGGCCAAGGCAGGCGAACTTGTGCTCGTCCCCGACTCCCACTGGCGCCTGAGCCTCGCCATAAACAAAGGTAGCGCGGCCCAAGCGCTCGCGCTCGAGGTCGGAGGAAAGGTACGCCTGATACCCACGACGGATCACGGTGTCTGAACGCCGTAACCCCAGGTCAGGCCCTCCGGTGGACCGGGGGAACGCTCCCCTCTCGCCCGAGGAGCGAAACCGGATGCTGCGGGCGGCGGCGCTGCGTCCGATCAACGTCATGATGCTCGTGATCGGGGCTGGCGTCTTCTTAACAACCCTGGTGTGGTGGTTGCTGCCCTTGACCATCGTAACCTACGCTTCCCTTGTCTTCCTGGCCGCGAGAGACCCAATCTTCCAGCGCAAGGTCCTCGGGGGAGGCGAGGTTGCGAAAACCTCGCCGAACGCCGTAGAGAGCAGTGATGTCTCTCCCGAACGACGGGCCCGCTGGCTCCCACGCGGAGAGACCCGCCAGAAGGTGGAGGCAGCTCTCGATGTCTACCGCAAGGTCGTCGCCGCCATCGAGACCTCAGACGACGTAACCAGGGCGGTCCTCGACGACGTGGTCCCCAGGCTGCACGCGGCGGCGGACCGGCTCGTGGACGTGGCCCGGGGTAGGGAGAGGGCCGCCGAAGTGGCACGTGACCTTGGCGAGGATACCGGCTCTGCCGCACCGACTACCGCAAGACAGGAGAACCTGCGCGAGCTCCAGAACAGGATAAGCGCCGCAGACACCGAGATCTCCGATACATACCAGGAGCTTCTGGACCTCAGGGCAAAGGTCGTCCGGATCTCCATAGATACCGAAAACCCTGCCCGGGCGAACGACCTCAACACTTCACTCGACGGCCTCAATGCCAGGCTCGAAGCCCTCAGCGAACTCATGGCCTCGCCAGGAGAACCTCCCCGAGAGCACGACTAACTCGAGGCTTTCCCACCAAAACCGAAGTGCTGACTGGCTGAGATGCTTGCAAAGAGGTTTTGACCTCTTTGCAAACTTCGCTAGGCTGAGCTCGCCCGCCAGCCCCGACCGTCGGTCTCCTCCTCGACGACCTCGGACCGGGGCGCAGGCCGGTGCACGGGGACACCGCCCAACTCCTGCCTGGACTCCTCCACCGAGATGAGCGAGTCCTGGAACCAGTTCTCCAACTGCCCCATGACGCGGTCCCTGTAAACCTCGGAACCGCCGGAGACTTCCTCAGCGTAGCGCTCCGCCCCGTCTATGACCTCTCCAGCCCGACGCTGGGTCCGCCTGAAGAGTTCCGTCTCGGGAACCATCGCGTCAGCGTGGTGGTGGGCTTCCTCGATTATGCGCTGGGCCTCCTCCTCTGCCGCAGAGACCGTGGCCGCGCATTCCCGGCGGAGCGACTCGGCTTCAGCCAGCTCAGGGGGCAAAGATCCCCTCAGCTCGTCCAGCATCACAAGCAGATCAGACCGATCCACAACGGCCCGTCCTTTGCTCATCGGTACGCCGGATGCATCCTGAACTATCGCCTCCAGCTCGTCCAATACTCCGCTTATGTACTGCATGTCTTCTCTCATGGCTCCAACCCTAGCACGCTCTGAGAGCCTACGCTAGGCTTTCTGAAAGTATTTTTCGATGCTTTACCTCATTGTCAGGTTTAATTTTATCTTAAGGTTAAGTGTAGCTTTGTTACACGAAAGTAAAGATCTCTGCCGCAACGTGAGAAGCCCTGTTTTTCGCTTTATTAGTGGGGTTCTGCGAGTTATCCACAGGGGTGTTCGGTCGAGGAGCAGGGGTCGACCACGTTAAAAAGGAGAGGTGAGAGTAGGGATTCACTAGTTTCCGGCTGTTATGAGGCCCACCGTGACGACGGTCTGGGCGAAGGCCCTTCGGCAAGGGTTTTGGACTCTCGAGCGGGTGTATCGTGAGGCGTTTCATCCAGGCGGCGCGGGTCGTATGGCTGGGCGTTCTAGATCTGACGGTTGGCTACGCCGGCGGCGATAACAGCGAAAACCATGGCGATCAGTGGCCGCGGGTCGAGTGCGCCGGCCAGGAGATCCGGAGCCAGCAAGACGAGGAACGGTACAGCCGTGGCCAGGACGGCGATGACGATCGCCAGGGGGCCGCCGTTACGGCCCCCGGAGCGGTTGATCAGAACACCTGCCCCGTAGCCGGCCGCGGCCGAGATCAACCAGGTGAAGGGGAGGAGGAAGAGCACGTACGCTATGGGGACGCCTGCGACAGCGACTCCGACGCCGGCGAGAATACTCCTGAGGACCTGATCTGACTTCATGACGCCGGCCCGCGCTCCTCTTGGTAGCCTGGCATCGTCGGGGCATTTTATCCCGACGTCGGTGGCCACCATGCACTCGGTGCAAATGGGCCGCCCGCACGTGGCGCATGAGACGCGAGTCTCCCTTTTCGGATG
>DASTKM010000189.1:0-3232 GCA_035715885.1 Rubrobacter sp. | reverse complement strand
GCGGCGGATTCGGGGCTGACGTAGCCGGCTCCCATGCGTCCCGCGAACGTCTGCATCTCAGAGATGGAGTCTTCGCCCACCGCGACGGCCGTGCCACCGGATTGTCTCAGGGCGTCCAGGATCAGGAAGTCACCAACGGCCGAAGGGACCCTGATACCGGAGGCCCTTGTTTGGGCATTCTGCCAGGGCTTCGCGAAACGTTCTCCATTTTCGAAGGCCCTTACGATGGGTGCACAACCCTCAGATTGCACGCTCACCATTCTTGGCCGTTCGGACCCGATCAGGCCGATAGCTTCTAGCTCTTCGAAGGCTTTCCACATCCCTACGAGGCCCGTGCCCCCGCCCGTGGGGTAGACGATCACGTCCGGCAAGCGCCAACCGCGCTGTTCGGCGAGTTCGAAGCCCATGGTCTTCTTGCCCTCGACGCGGTAGGGCTCTTTGAGCGTGCTCACGTCGAAGGCGCCGATCCTGTCGGCGAGCGCGGTCGAGATCTTGCCGCAATCGGAGATAAGACCCCGCACCAGGATAAGCCGCGCCCCCATCACGAGAACTTCTTCCTTGTTGACGAGCGTAGCATCCACGGGCGTCAGCACCGTGACCTTCGCCCCAGCAGCAGCGCCGTAGGCCGCGAGCGCGCCCGCAGCGTTTCCAGCCGAAGGCGCGATGAACGAGGTCACGCCCAACTCTACGGCCCGCGAGACCGCGACGGCCATCCCTCGCGCCTTGAACGAGCCTGTGGGATTGAGGCCTTCTGCCTTGGTGGAGAGGTGCTGGACACCGAGCGCCTCACCAAGTCGTGGTTGCCGCAAGATCGGCGTATCGCCCTCTCCCAGATACACGACGTTAGTCCGGTCCCTCACCGGCAGAAGTTCTGCCCAGCGCCACAGGCCGCCCGTCCGGCGCTCAGCCAGCGATTCCTCTGTCAGAGTTCGGGCGGCCTTCTCGATGTCGTAGCGGGCGAGCAAGGGGCGTTCGTCTACGGGGTCGAGTCCGATCAACTCGTCCGCAGGGTAGCTCTCCCCCGAAAGCGCGCCTTCTATGTGCGTAAACGTAGAACCGGTCACTTTCAAATCAACTCCTCAACGAGCGTGTGCCGCTGCGTCATCCTCGAGGAGATCTAGCACCTCCTGAACAGGGACTACATCGCCGTACTTGGCGTCTATGTCGTAGAGGTTAGCCTCGTGGGCGTCGGGATTACGGTCGCCTACGGCTTCTCTCGGGACGACGGGGCGGAAGCCGTACTGGAGGGCGTCGACCGCCGTTGCGCGGACGCAGCCGGAGGTGGATGCGCCGGTGATGATGAGGGTGTCGATACCGGCGGCGGTGAGCAGGCTGGAGAGACCCGTGCCGAAGAAGCCTGATGCGAAGAGCTTGTTCAGGACTGGCTCCGTCTCCTCTGGGGCTATGCGAGGGTCGATCTCGGCCCATCGAGTTCCGGCCTGCAGTGTAAGGAGCGCTGGTACCTTATCTATGAAGGCGGCGGCGGTGAGTTTGTCGCTCTCGCGGTAGGCGACGGTGGTGAATACGATGGGGATCTCCGCTCGTCGGGCTGCTCTCAGGAGCTTCTGGATCTCCGAGATCGGGCCTTCGAGGTCGCAGGATAGGGGCGATTCGGGATCTGTGAATCCAAGGGTCATGTCTACGACGACGAGGGCGGGACGGCGGCCGAAGCCGCCGCGTCCGCCGAACCCTTCTATGTGCGCCAAAGCGTCAACTCCCGTTGCCTCGCGCCTTGCCGAGTTCGCCTGAGAGCCACTCGTTGAACTTGCGGCGGGTCTCGGCGATCATGCGCCGCTGTTCATCGAGGGGCGGCAGGTCTCCGTGGTCGAACCCTGGCGACTCGCCACGGCTAGCCGTTATCTCCTCGCGCTTCGATTCCGTCGCTACCGCGTCTACGGATCCGTCGTCACCGACCACGACGCCGTAGTGACTCTCGGCGGCCTCGGGGCTTATGAGACTCCAGCGGACGTCTTTGGCTATTGCCTCGGGGTCGCGCTCTAGGGGGTCTCCGACGCCCCCGGCCCCGGCCGTCTCGAAGATGAGGCGGTCGCCCTCGAAGACGGGCACGTCGCGCACCTTGGCCGGCATCTCGATCTCTTCGCCGTTCGCCCTGACGAGCGTCTTCTTGGACGCAGCGCCAGGCTTCCCGCCGTCCACGCCGTAGGGGTAGGTGTGATGCCTATCGTCCTGGTATGTGATGTAGCCGTCGGCCAGGAAACGGTACACTTTCTTTATCCCGCATCCGCCCCTGAACTGGCCGGCGCCGCAGGAGTCTTTGCGGGCCGAGTACTCCTCCACGATCAAGGGGTAGTACGTCTCCATGTACTCGGCGGGGACGGCAAGGAACTCTGGCCACCAGGAGTGTCCGTCGAGGCCATCCTTGCCCGGGATGGCCGGAATCCCGCCGTAAAGAATCTCCATGGTCTGGAACGGCTCGCCGGTCTCTTTAACGCCGGAGTAGACGAAGTTGGGGCTCGTCCCGTAGGAGCCTGAGACGTTGAAGCCTATGGCCTTCGCGTAGACGGCGCCGAGGACGTCGAACTGGCGGGCCATGACGACGAGGCGATTGCTCAAGGGCGCAGGCTCCCTGGGGCGCAGGACCGTGCCGTCAGGGATGTTGACCTTGATGATGTCAGCGTAGCCGTCGTTGAAGAGGATGGTCGGGTCTACGGCGGAGATCAAGAAGACCCCAGCGAACATCTGGAACATCTCCTTGTTGAGGAGGAAGTTGACCGGTCCAGGGACCTGCGCGTCTGTCCCCGTCCAGTCGAGGTGCAACGAGTCGCCCTCACGCCACATCGCTAGCTTGAGCTTTATGGGGCCGTTGCCCAGCCCGTCGTCGTCTGTGTAGTCCTCGAACTCGAAACGCTCCCCTTCGGGGATGAGCTGGCGGATGAGATTTATGATGCTCGTGCGTGTCCGCGCGAGGAGCGCGTCGCAGGCCTCCAGATACGTGTCTTTGCCGAAGCGGTCACAGATGTCCTTTACCCGCTGGGCGCCTGCTGCTGTCCCTGCGGCGATGGCCATGACGTCGGCGCGGGTCTCGCGCGGGGTGCGGGAGTTGTGGCAGAAGAAGCGCAGGACCTCCTCGTTCAGAGTGCCGCCGTCGTAGAGTTTGACCGGCGGTAGCCTGACGCCCTCCTCGTAGATGGAGCGCGCGTCGATGGGGATGGACCCCGCGGTCGAGCCGCCAACGTCCATGAGGTTGCCCCACTGTAAGGCGTAACCTATG
>DASTKM010000188.1:0-15275 GCA_035715885.1 Rubrobacter sp. | reverse complement strand
CCGAAGCTCAGGGTCTTCGATGGACGACAGAACGGGATCTACAGCGTTAGCCACTTCCTCGTCGGGGAAGTAGATGCGGGTCACCAGACGCTTCAGGAGACCGCGGGCGAAGACGGAGACCATAACGTGTGGTGCCTGGACCTTTCCGTCCGGACCGGGAACGGGTCCTGGCTTGACCGTCAAAAAGGAGAACTCGCCGCCTGCATCAGTGCCTGAGCGTCCGAAGCCCGAGAAGTCTTCGTGTAGGGAGATGTCCTCCCTGTCGTCCGTGGGATGATCGTAGCGGCCCGCCGTGTCGGCCTGCCAGATCTCGACCATCGCGTCCGGCACGACCCCGCCGGCCCCGTCGTAGACCGTTCCTTTGATCCTTATACCCTCAGGATGGTCCGGCGAGACGAGCTCGGAGTAGTTCTTGTCGAGGAGCGCGTCGTGGAAGAAGGGTCCTATCGTCTGGGAAGGTGTTGGCACAGAGCTCATCGGTGGTTCTCCATCGGGGTGGCGTCCCTTCCTTCCAGCACGATGTCGAACCTGTAGCCAAGGGCCCATTCAGGTTGTGTTGTTTCGAGGTCGAACGTCGAGATCATGCGTTGTCGAGACTTCGGATCTCGTACGGATTGGCAGATAGGATCGTGCTCGAGCAGCGGGTCGCCAGGGAAGTACATCTGGGTTATGAGGCGGCTCCGGAACGCCGGCCCGAAGAGCGAGAAGTGTATATGTGCCGGGCGCCAGGCGTTGTCGTGATTCTTCCAGGGATAGGCCCCAGGCTTTACCGTCACGAACCTGTAGCGGCCCTCGGCGTCCGTTAGGCATCTGCCCGCCCCCGAGAAGTTCGGATCTAGTGGAGCAGGGTGCTGGTCCAGATGGTGTGTATAGCGTCCGGCGGCGTTGGCCTGCCAGATCTCCACGAGGCTGCTCTTTACCGGGCGTCCGTCACCATCGAGGACGCGTCCCGTAACGATGATCCTCTCACCCAGAGGCTCGCCGGAATGCTGGCGGGTCAGATCGTCGTCAAGGTCCCCTACAGCACCGCGCCCGTATGCCGGACCCGTGGTGTCCGAGAGCGTCCTGGGGAGGATGATGAGCGGCTTCTTCGGGGCTCTGAGCCGCGTCGCCACGTAGTCAGGATAGAGGTAAGGGGGTTGGACGCCGTCGTCCTCGCGCCGGTACCCAGCGGCTTCTTCTCCCTTCCGCTGTGCCATGCGACGTTCCCCCTTGCTCGACCTCTCTACACCTCCCAAGATACCAGCATGTCAGCATGTCAGCACGCCGCCCTGCGGGCGGCGTGCTGACATGCAAAGAGGTTCAAGCCCTTTGCACTTCGTCACGGTCTCGCAGGATGTCTTCTATCTCCCTCGTGGCGGCTGAGATCACAGCCCTTATGCGGGCCAGCTTCTCCTGGTCCACTCTTCCCTCGCGCATTTTCTGGCCGAAGAGCTTGCCGAGGTCCATGAGGTCGTGCCTGATCTCGTGCAGCTCGGACGCGACGCCAGGATCCCAGCTTCCTCCGAACTTGCCCCAGATATCGTTGACGGAGCGTTGGTTCTCATCCAGGAACTTCCGCCCTTCGTCCGTAATGGCGTAGACTTTCTTGCCGTCCCGCTGTGTGGCGCTCACGTACTCCATGTCTTCGAGCAGTTGCAGTGTAGGGTAAACGGAGCCGGGACTCGGAGAGTAGAACCCGCGGGACCTCTCCTCCAGCTTCCGTATAACCTCGTAGCCGTGGGAGGGTTCGTCCTTGAGCAGGTCGAGGATCACATACTTCAAGTCCCCCTTCTCGAACATCCGCCCCCGCCGCGGACCGTGGCCGAACCCCGGCCTGTGCCACCCCCCGAAGAACCCCTTCATCGCCTTTGGACCGAACATGTTATCGACCTCCTTCGCAAACGCGCACTAAGCTCCGTCCGTCAACTCGCGCCGGTCTCGCTCCCAGAGCGCATACCCCAACCTCCCCTCTTGCGCCCTTACCTCCAGGTGACCGCTGTTGGCAAGATCCGAGAGCATCCGGTTCGCCTCGGCAACTGTGAGCGAAGTCTCCAGCGCCGCCAGCGCAGGCGAAAGTTCCCCACGCCGCGCGAGCGCCTCCAGAAGCTCCCGCTCCTTGCTCTCCTCCGTTACCGTCCCACCCTTCCGCGTAAGGGACTCCGAGAGCCCCGACAAGCCCCGCGCGACGGCCACGAACGCCGGCGCCAGGAAAAAGGGGACGGCCCAGATGAGTAGGAAAAGAAACGGTAAGAAGTGGAAGGCGGGACCGGCCACGAAGAGCAGAAACAACCCTCCTATCACCAACCCCATCATGAACCTCGGGGGAAAGGGCCTACCATAAGGTACCATCGTCCGCCTCCCACCCGTGTAGCCCATCATGCCCCGACCGTACATCTCGCCTCCTTCTTTCCTCCGGCGACCAGCTATAGCTCCGCAGTATATCACGATATATCTTGATAGCACTTTGTATGGTGGAAAGGGAGATGTTGGTCTCAGCCCCGAAGAGGAATACAACGTGCGCCACCAAGGCTATGTGATGGAGATGCCCCAGTCCGGGGAGCACTTCCGCGGCAGGGAGAACATGCGGGCGTTCCAGAGAGCCCGTAGCGACCACTCCACCCCGCCGCGGTCTCTTCAGTTGCGCCGGGTGCTAGTCAAGGAGGGACTGTGGGTTGTCGAGGCGGTCATCGACTACGGCGGTGGGCAGGTATTCGACGTGGTGCTGATCAGCGAGCTGCGCGACGGGAAGATGTGGCGGGCGCAGTGGGTCGAGCGGATGGAACCCTAGGTTCCGGATCACGTATTTCTCGCGGAGTTCGCGATGATCATGGTCAGTCTTGTGTCGATGAATAGTCGAGGATCACGAGTAGGAGGGCTGATGCCACCAGTGCCGAGCAGATGAAGAAGGACCAGGAGAACCCGACAGCGGAGATCACCAACCCGAACGAGAAGGCTCCTATCCCGGTCCCTGTATCGAAAGCCGCGTTCCACAGTGTGCTGCCTAGCCCGTACTCGGATTTCGAGACACGCCCCATCATCAGGATGAGGGTTGCATTCTGGAGCAACCCGAACCCTGTCCCGAATAGCACGGCCCCGATTAGCAGGACAATACCCCCCAGCGGAAGGCAGACCATCCCCGCCGCGCAGGCGAGGAGACCGGGAGCCAGCAGGAGGCGTGGGTCCCTGCGGTCGCCGAACCTCCCGGCCCACCAGCGGCTGGCGGTGGAGGTGATACCGACAACGAGGAGCGCGCTCGCAGCGGAGAAAACCCCTGAGCCGGGCACCGCCAGAGGCAGGAAGGTCAAGACCACCCCGGCGGCCATTGTCGTGGCCGCAAAGAGAAGGAAGATGCGCAATAGAGGAGAACGCCCGAGGCCGGCGAAGAAACCAGCGCCTTCTTCCTCCTCTCCCCTCCCCGATGGCGCGGCGGAGCGGATGCCGATCACCATACCTAGCCCAAGCAGAGGAGCCACACCCCCGAGCAAGAAGACGACCTCGTAGCCGAACTGCCCCACCAGCCAGAGCCCCAGCGCGTTGCAGAAGATGTTCGGCAGCGCGAATGCGACGCCGAGGAGCCCTAGAGCTTCTCCCCTGCGGCCGGCAGGGGCCAGCTCGACGACCATGGCCGCGAACACCACGGTGACGATCCCGAACCCAACACCACGCAGCAACGTAACGGCCAGTATAGGTACGAGCGTCTGGGCGTAAGCGTAGAACAGCGCGGGAACCCCGAGGAACAGGAGTCCGGCTGCGAGCACCCGCCGGTAGCCGTAGCGGGCCAGGATGCGGGGCATCTGGATCTGGGTCAGCACCGTCGAGAGCATGAAGGCGGCCGTCGCGAGACCAGCACCGGAGCTGCCGCCGCCGGCCTCGTTCGCATACAGAGGTACGACGGAGAGCAGCAACTGGAAGCCAAAGACGGCGGCAAAAGCGACGAGGATCAGCAGGACCACCGGCCGGGTCAACAAGACTTCCCGTTCCGGACCTCCGGCTGTCTGTGTTGGCCCATTCACGCCTACTACTTTACCCGCCAGGACTGCCTGTTTCCCCGGCGAGGAGCGTAGCTAATGCGATTTGCAGAGGTACTGACCTACCACGAATCGCGCATCCGCCTACAAGCGAGCGGAGGCGAAAGCCGGGGCGTGTTGCCTTGTTACTTCAGATTCTCCCCCTGGGCGGGTGTACGACGTAGACCACGCGTCCCTGTATCGACACGTCCTCGGCTGGCACGACGAGGTCCTCGTGGTCCCCGTTCTCTGGCCTCAGCCGAAGGAGGTCTCCCTCTCGATAGAGCCGCTTGACGGTGACCTCCTCGCCACCCCCGATGAGGGCCGCAACGACGGCGCCGTCTGGCGGGTCTTCGTCTTCTTCTACCACCAGAAGATCCCCGTCGGCTATGTGGGCCCCGATCATGGACTGCCCCACGACCCTCAAAAGGTAGCGCCGCCTGCCCAAGCGGGATCCCACGAGCTCCGCCGCAAGCGAGTAGGCCTCATCCCCGACCGTCACGGCCTCGAGCCCGCGTCCGGCAGCGATCCTACCCAACAAAGGCATCTCGCCCGCAGCCTCCCAACCCTTCTCCGTCAGCCTGATGCCCCGCGCCCGCCCACCCTCCCGCTCGATATACCCGGCCTCCTCCAGCTTTTTGAGGTGCTTGTACGCGGTCTGGGAACTCCTCAGGCCCACGGCCTCCCCCACCTCGCGTACGCTCGGAGGCCCCTCTCCCCTCACGTTCGCCCGGGCCAGGCGCCGGAGCATCTCCATCCTTATCTTCCAGTTCTCAGGAACCACCCGCGCCTCCTCTGAACGCCTCGCGATAACACTTTATATTATTTTACCGTAGACTGCAAACAATAGTTTGTGGTAGCGTAAAGAGAAGAACGGCAAAGCAGGAGCGCCCCCACCCGGGCCTCGCTGGCCGGCCGGCGTCCAACCAGTACCGGTCTGCGAGGGTTAGAAGGAGGCGAGGACGCCTGCTCTTCGGATTATATCCGGAGGCGCGGGTTTCTCATCCCCCGGCCCTGGCGCTCCCCGGAGGGAGGAGAGAGATGGAGGCGAGCGTCTCGGAGATACACAGCTACCCCTTGCGACCCGAGGGTTTCGAGGAGCCGCTATTCCCTACCCGTGAGTCCAGGCTGGCGGTCCTGGATCATCTGCTGGGCGCCCCCTGGCTCTCGCGAGCCTCGGAGATGGAAGAGAGGGGAGGACAGGCCGCACACGCCCGATGGGAGCCGGTCGAGTTGGAAAACTGTCACGGGCGCCTGCGGATCGTGTGGGCTTCGGGCCGGAGACGGTGCCGCAGGAGGCGCCACGTCGTCGAGGTGCTTGGACGTTGGCGGGAGGTCCGGGCGTGGTGGGACGAGACGCGGGCGAAGGACAGGAGCCTTGCGAGGCTCCTCCTCTCCGACGGCTCGGTCGTCGACCTGGCGCGGGAGAACGGCGGGGAGTGGTTTCTCGTAGGGGTGACGGATTGAACGGAGAGTCCCCGGACGACTTCGTCCACCTGCACGTCAGGAGCGGGTTCTCCTTCGGTTTCGGAGTCGCGAGGCCAGAAGAGCTTGTGGAGGCTGCGGCGAGGATGAGGATGTCCTCTCTGGCGCTCACGGACCGCGACGGGCTCTACGGCATCCCCCGCTTCCTCGAGGCCGCCGATGAGGCGGGCATCCTACCCATCGTCGGGACCCAGGTCTCGACGGCGGGTGGGCACCTCGTGCTGCTGGCCGAGGCCATAGAAGGCTACCGCTCCCTGTGCCGGCTCATCACGGATTACAGGACATCATCTGAGGACCGGCGCCGTCCCGCTTGCCCGCTGGGGAAGATCCTGGAGCATGAAGAAGGTTTGATCTGCCTGACCGGAGCCGTCCCGTTCGGGCTGATCCCCAGCCTGATCCTTGCCGGGCAAAGGAAAGAAGCGACCGAGGTTCTGCACCGTCTGCATGAGGCATTCGGGGACCGGCTCTACGTCGAGCTGACCGACGACGAGACGGCGACCGGGCGGCGAAGCGTGGGAAAAGTGGCGGCCTTTGCGCGGGCCGCTGGCGTACCGGTCGTTGCCGCTGGCGATGTAGCTTACCTCTTCCCCTCTGACCACAGGCTGCACGACGTACTCGTGGCTGCTGCCAACCTCACGGCGCTCCCCGGCCCGGAGTATAGGCCTACCGACCGGTTGCATCTCAGATCCGGGAAGGAGATACGGCGGCTCTTCGAGGGCTATCCCGACGCCCTGGCGAACGTTGCTGATGTCGCACGGAGGTGCGCGGGGGCGGTGAAGCTGTCGGGCAGAGTCCACATGCCGGCGGCGATCTTGCCTTCGGGCAAGACGGCTGGGAAGATGTTACTGGAGCTGACACTCGCGGGCGCCAGAAGACGCTACGGGAGAAGAGCGGGGGATGGGCCTACGGCGGTGGAGTTGAAGTCGCGACTCGGGCGAGAGCTGCGCTGTATACATGCTCTGGGGTTCGCGCCGTACTTCCTGATCGCGCACGAGGCCAAAGAGATCGCGAAGTCGAAGGGCATCCCCGTCACGGGCAGAGGTAGCGCCGCGAACAGCCTGGTCTCCTACTGCCTGGGGCTGAGCGAGCCCGAGCCGTTCTCGAACCGGCTGCGCTTCGAGCGGTTTCTGCACGAGGGACGCAAGGACCCGCCCGATGTCGACCTGGACTTCTGTTCTGTGAGGCGTGACGAAGTGCGCTTCGAGATGATCCATCGCTACGAGCGTCGAGGCGTCGCTGAGGCTGCGACGGTCCAGACGATGTCCCTGCGGGGAGCCGTGAGGGTGGCGGCGCGATCGCTCGGGCACTCTCCGCAGGAGATAGACACCCTCAGCCGCCAGGTCCCTACCCGTTTCCATGACCGCGACAGGATCTACGCCGGCCTCTCCGGCTGGGAAGAGTCGCTCGCCGAGCCGGCCATGCAGGGCCATCCTCTCCAGGACACGGAGAGATACAGGCTCCTCCTGGAACTCTCGGCCGGACTCGCCGGCCGCATCAAGGAGGGAGGCACCCATAGCGGGGGTATGGTGTTCGGGACGGCGGAACACCATCTTTCGGAGCTCGTGCCGCTGGAGCCTTCCGGGACGGAGGGGCTCCTGCGCTGCCAGTACGACAAGGACGACCTGGAGCACGTAGGCCTGCCGAAGCTGGACCTGCTCGGCCTGAGGATGCACACGGCGCTGCACAAGGCCGGAGAGTTGGCTTCGAGGCGACTGGGGCGCAGGGTCGACCCCTACGATCTGCCGCCAGACGACAAGAAGACCTACGCCCTCATAAGGACCGGGCGCAACGCCGGGATGTTCCAGTTGGAATCGCCAGGACAGATGCACCTGAGCCAACGTCTCGGGCCCAGGAGGCTCGCTGACCTGGTGGCCCAGATCTCACTCTTCAGGCCAGGTCCCGTGAGAGGAGACCTCGTCACCCCCTACGTGAAGCGCCGGAACGGCAGGGAGTCGTACGAGGTGATCCTACCCGAGCTCGAAGAGATACTACGTCCCACCTACGGCGTTCTCATCTTCCAGGAACAGGCCCTGGCTGTGGCGAACGCCGTGGCTGGCTTCACCCTGGCGGAGGGTGACCTCCTGCGACGCGCCATGACCAAGGACAGGGGACCCGGCGCGATGCAGGAGTTGCGCCTGGAGTTCATGCGACGGGCAAGGGAGAATGGGGTCCCCGCCGCCAAAGCGGACGAGGTCTTCTCGTGGATGGAGGGGTTCTCGGTCTACGGTTTCTCCGCCGCGCACGCCGCCAGCTTCGCGGAGCTTGCCTACGCGAGCGCGTACATGAGGCGCCACTACCCGGCTGAGTTCTTCGCTGCCGTCCTCGACTCCCAGCCGATGGGTTTCTACAGCCCGAGGCTGCTCCTGAACGAGGCGCGTAGGATCGGGCTCAGCGTGCTCCCGCCCGACGTCCACCTCTCCGAAGCAGGCTTCGCCGTAGAAGAAGACGGCTCTGCTCTCCGGGTTGGCCTCAGGTACTGCAAGGGGCTCTCCGAGAGGGCCATCTCCTCCATCGTAGCCGAGCGGCGCAAAAAGCCGTTCGTCTCCGTCGCCGACCTTTACGGGAGGACGGCCGTCGAAAAAGACGCGTTGGAGAACCTCATCAGGGGAGGCTTCCTCGACTCTCTGGCTGGAGGGTCGGAGAGATCCCGGCTGCTCGGCGAGAGTGCGGCTCTTCCGAAGAAGCGTAGGCGTGGGAGGCAAGAGGAGATCCCGATCGAACACCCTGCGAGCTGGTGGGCGATGCGGGAGAGAAGGAGCGTCGGGCATCTCCCTCTCACGGACACGGCGAGAGAGAGGATGGAGTGGGAGGTGCTCGGCCTCAATGTCCATCGACACCCGCTCGTGCCTTACCGCGACGCCCTCGAAGAGCTCGGGGTGGTTCCGAGCGTGGGGATAAGGGAGTTGCCGCACGGCACCAGCGCCCGCGCGGCCGGCCTGATCGAATGCCTCCAGAGCCCCCCGACCAAGAGCGGATACCGTGTGTACTTCCTGCTGATCGAAGACGAGTGGGGCCTGCTGCAAGCAACGATCTTCCGCTCTGTCTACGAGAGGTGCGGCGACATCCTGCACCACGAAGGAGCGTTCCTCGTAGAAGGCAGAGTAGAGCAAACCGTCGACAAAGGATTCGCTTTCCTCGTCCACTGTATAGAGAGCTTGCGAAACATTCTATTCGAGGCCAGGGTGCCTGTGCCCAGGGTGGCGTCTTCTCCAGGAGCTTTCTTGCGCGCCAGGAGAAGAAGTCGGAAAGCTGGGTAAGACTTTTACAAAGCTGACAAGCTGAATTGCTGACAAGCGAAGGCGAAGCCTGAGCGTGCTGAAATGCGCAGTTTCCGGAAGATCTTCCGGAAACTGCTTTCATGGCAGTGCGAGGCCTTCTGAGCGGACTTCGATCCGCGTTATGTGCCACCGGCGCAGGTTGGATGTGAAGAGTTCTTCGCCGCGAAACGCACAGTTCGTTGGATGGCACATGGTGTGTGCTATGGGGTCGTCTATAAAGAGATGTATCTCTCTTTCCGGACTAACTCTGTACATACGCGAGGGTTCGTAGCAGGCAATGTACAGGTTCCCTGCGGCGTCGAATGCCAGACCGTCAGGCACACGCTCGAGCCCTTCCACGAACAGTTCGCCTACTTCCGGGCTTCCGTTTTCGTCTATGGGGATGCGGATTACCCTGCCGGCAAATGATTCCGCAACGTACAGGTAATCCTTGTCGGGAGAGAGGGCCATTCCGTTTGCGAAGGTCATGGCCCTGTCGTACCAGAGTCCTCCTTCTCCGCTCTCCAGGTCGAATCGCCAGACTCCCGGTCCCTTCTCAGTGGGAGCGTAACTGTCGGAGACGTACAGACAGTTCCTGGAGCCGTCTATCACGGGGAAGTTGGGAATGCGCATCTCGTTCCCTCCTCCGCCGTTCGCGAAGTGGACGAGACGTCCTGTTCGCGTGTCGAGGCGAAACACAACGGAGTGGCGCATATCGCAGGCGTAGAGGTTTTGGTCGTCGTCGAAGGCCAGGCCGAGAATGAATCCGTCTGTCGAGGCTACCGTCTCGATGCCGGACCCATCGGCGGAGATCCTGTAGATCTCCCCCGTCTCTCCCCCGCACCAGATGTCGCCGTCAGCATCGATCGCGATCCCCTCGGGGTGACGGAGTCGCGGCTCGCTGAATATGCCGTCGAAGAAGACCTCGGCGCTCTCCAGAGGCAATATGGGTTCCAAGGTCTTATCTCACCTCTGTCCGGTGGGGATCTGCGGCGTCATGGGCTTGTTTGGATCAGCAAAGCGCTGCTTGGGCACCAGAGGGTAACGGCCCGGGTATCCGGGGTCCCTGTCGCAAGGATATCCTCCAAGCTCCTTGTAGAGCTCTGCGTATTCGTCCAGCTTGTCCCGGTCCAGGCTGACGTCCAGCCCAGGGCCATCGGGGACCTTGATGGAGCCACCCTCGTACTCGAACATGCCCCCGTCGATGATGTCGTCTTGTAGATGGTGGTAGTGCGCATCGGCCGAGAAGGAGAGGTTGGGGAGCACGGCCCCGAGGTGCAGCATGGTAGCAAGCTGTATCCCCAGTTCCCCCGATGAATGTACGGCCACCCCGAGCTGGAAAGTCTCGCACACCCCAGCGGCTTTGACGCAGGGCCGGATCCCACCCCAGAATGTGGTGTCGAGCAGGATGACGTCGGCCGCCGGGTTCAGTACGTTGGTCGCCAGTTGCTCGAAATCTATGACCACGGTGTTGGTCGAGAGCGGTATCTTCACCTTCTCGCGCAGGCGCCGCATACCGTTGAGCCCCCAGGTCGGGTCCTCGTAGTAGTCGTTTTTCAGATCCTCTATGGCCAGGCCGAAGCGGATGCCCTCCTCGACGCTGAAGGCGGCGTTGGGATCGAACCTCAGGGTATCTTCGGGGAACGCGCTGGCGAGGGCCCGGTAGCACCCGAGTTCGTATTCTGGCGGATAGACGCCACCCTTGAGCTTGTGCGAGGTGAAGCCGTGCTCCTCCTTGAGCCTCCTGGCATGCTCCACCAGTTGGTCGGCGCTCCGGATCTCAGGCTCCCCCGCCTCGGCATTCGCGTACCGGAAGAAGAGGTAGCTCGCGAAGGGCACCCTGTCCCTGAGCTTGCCGCCGATCAACGTGTGAACAGGGACTCCGAGCTTTTGCCCCACAAGATCCAGGCACCCAAACTCTATGGCGGCATGAAGTTGGGCGCGGTTGTTGTAGAGGCTGGCTGTAGGGTTCATGATCTTGAACCTGAGCGCCTCGAGCTCGAAGGGGTCATGGCCGATGAGGTAGGACTTGAGACCTTCGAAGGCCTGCTCCGCGCTCTCCCCTCCTCCCCCCATCTCGCCAAGACCGACGAGGCCATCGTCGGTCTCCACCTCGACTATAGTGCGCACGAAGCGTCCCCAGTGGGCCCCGCTGGCATGCTGGAGCGGCGCCTCCAATGGGACCGTTACGGTGGTCGCTCTTATGTCGGCTATCTTCAAGGTTCCTCCTATGCGACCGCGGGACTATTCCGGCAATCGTACCCCGAGGGCTGCGAGCAAACCGCCGTCGACCCTGTAATCTGCTCCCGTCACAAAGCTCGCCTTCGGGCCTGCGAGGAAGCAGATCACCTCGGCGACCTCTTCTGGCCTGGCAACCCTTCCCAGGGGATGCATCCTGCCCCAGTCCTCGACCGTCGCCTCGACGGAGTTCTCCCCCTTGAAGAGATCCGCCGCCCATCGCAGCATCGGTGTGTCAACAGAACCAGGACATACAGCATTGACCCTTATGTTCTCTTCGGCGTGATCCAGGGCCATCGCCCGTGTTAGGGCGTTGATGCCGCCCTTGCTCGCCGTGTAGGCGGCCACCCCTGTCTGCGAGGCTATGGCCTGCACGCTCGAAACGTTGACGATCGCACCTCCCCCGCGCCGTCTCATCTCGGGAATAGTATGCCTGGCCGCCAGGTATATCCCCTTGAGGTTGACATCGAGGACTTCGTCCCAGACATCCTCCTCGGTCTCCGTGACCGTTCCGTAGCGCTGGACCCCGGCGCTGTTGACGAGCACGTCTACCCCTCCATAGACCTCGACGGCGAAATCGACGAGCCCTTCCATATCCGTAGAGGAGGTCACGTCACCCCTCATCCCCCTGACTTCGAGGCCCTCTTCGCGCAGCCCGCCAGCCGCCTGGCGGGCTTGATCCTCACGGTCGCTGCAGATGACTACAGAGGCTCCCTCCCTGGACAGCCTCCCTGCGGCCGCGAGCCCAATGCCGGCCCCACCACCTGTTACGATCGCCACCTTACCGCGAAACTCGTCCGTCATACGCCACCCTCCTCCAGTACTTCGGCCCTGAGCGCGAACCTGAGAGTCTCCGACGGGCCGACAGAGAGCGCCGAGTCGTTCTCGACGGCCTCTTCTATGCCGTTCGTCGGGAAACTCGAGAATGGCTCGAGGCCCACGTTGTAGTTTCTGCCGTACCAGGGATAGAAGCGGGAGGCCCCGAACTCCTGCCAGAACCAGAGGTATGGCATCTGCCGTACGTCCCATTCCACCCTAAATCCCAGGTCCCTTTTCGGATTATCTATCTCGTACCAACCTTCGGGAAGGTCCTTTATGTAGACTATCTCGCTCGATGTCCCCCACGCCGGCAGTACGCTGAGGTCGACCTCTGCTCCGGATTCGCCTGCCACCACGGGCCACGAGTAGTTGTCGCCACCCCTGACCCTCCTTCCATCAGGATCTATCGGCCCTTCGTGCGGTACCACGGTCGCCCCCTCGGGCACGCGCACCCGGCAGCCTTCTTCTAGAAAGGGCCGGCCGAAGACTATGTGGTGTCCCCACATGGCGCGCATGTGGACCGCGCTCTCGTTCGTGAGCGTCTCCTCGAACCGTATACCGCTATCTCCCGAGCGCAGGCGCAGCGTCTTCTGGAGCAGAAAGGGAGTCTTCTGGGTCCTGACGGAGAACCTGACGGCCACGGATTGCTCGCCGTCCTCGACTATGTGGTAATCCCAGGGCAGGTTGCTGACCTCGCCATGCTGGCCGAATCTCGCGCCGAGATATGAAGAAGGGGCTCCACCGTTGGGGAAGATCTCCTGCCAGCCACCAGGGTAGTAATCCAGGAACGTCGCGAGCGGATCCGGCGCCGTCGACAAGTACGAGGTGGATTCCTCACGCCTCCCGGGGCGAGCCATACGAAGTCGGTGTCGGTCGGCTTGTGGTTGAACTCGATGACATCCGTACCCTTGTCCACGAGCACCCCTACCCTCAGCTTCTCGTTTTCGAGGAAGACCACCTGCATCCCCTTGTGCTCGTACTCCAGGATACGGGTGCCCCAGTTCCTCTGCTTTCGATGCTTTTCGTCTCCCACGAGTCTGTCCTACCTCCCACGTTCCAGATCAACGGCGAGGGAGACGAGGCTCCCTGCCGGAACGACGAACCGGACATTCGCGCCATCGACTCTCGCCTCTTCCAGGTTCTTTTCGAGATGCGACCCGACCCAGGCTCGGGCGACACCCAGCAGCCCGAACGAGACGCAGACTTCCTCATTCTCGGAGGACAGAGACTGGAGCATCACCGTGAGGTCGTGCCCCCGTCTGGAAGACATTAGGGCCACGACATCTACCAAGGGATGTTCTACGGAGCAGAAGCTGCCCCGCTCGGGAAGGTCGTTCTCGGCAGACGGCGCAGAGAGGATCCCCAGCAGGGGCGTCGTCAGGGCCGCCGCTGTCCTCATACCAAGCTCGGGCGTCTCCATATCTTCTCCCGAGGCGACCGCGTAAGAGAACTCCATCTCGCCCTGCTGCTGCGAAGGGAAGTTGGTGTCCCAAATGTTATTGAGCGCCCAGGAGTATACCGTCGCGGGGTTGGCGATCTCGGGGCCGATGGTCTCGGGGAAAGGGAAGTAAGGGAGGTGGATGTTTCCGAACTGGACGAGCGGAGCCTCCATAGTGGCCCACGCCAGCCTGACCCTCTCGTTCTCGAGGCCGACCCAGTGCCGGATCGCCCGCATGTGGTCGGCCGAGCCTGGAACGTGCGGCGCTTCGGGTGAATCTATCCCCCCTGTTATCTCGTAGTGGATTGACGGGTCCCTTACATCGAAGGGGAAGGCGAAGTACACGCTCTCCTTCTCGGGAGTACCGACCTTGTGTATGCGGTTGGTGATGTGGAGTCTGCGCACGCCGCGGAACAGGGTCAGCGTATACTCGATGATATCAGCCCTCTCATCGACCAGACGCACGGTTACGCGGTCCCACACAGGGTTGGAGGACCGCTGTGTAACCACGGCGAGCCCCCCTGCCGAGCGCCCGCAAAGTAGAGTCAGGTCGGTCGCCTGGATGCGGCTGGAGAGGTGGTTGAAGTGCGGGGCGCTGGCGTAACGGTCGTACACGTACTGGTTGAACCCGAACGGGGCGTCTGCGTCGACCAGGTTCAGGCCTGAAGTCTTGTCGAGTAATTCGGTGACCCGACCTCTAGCGAGGTCGAAGCGCACCCGATAGTACTCGTTCTCTACGCTAGGCTCGTCGCCCGACTCCGGATCTTCGTACTCATCGTCCCCTTCGACAAGGTCGTAGCGCCTGTAGCCGCAGGCCGGAACATCACTGGCAACGAAGCTGAGGCGGCTTCCGCGCACCCTGAACTGGGCGTTTTTCTGATCCTCGACTGCGTGAGGCACGCGCTCTCGTGTGGCACTATCGACCACAGCGAGAGGGCGCTGGAGTTCCGTGCGGCTCTCGGGCACGAACACGCTGACCGGGTCGGTGCGCTCCCAGCGGCTTGGGTTGAATACGCTAACGGAGGCGAGTGAGTCGCCGGACCGCCCGAATGCGTAAGAGAGGCGGTGGACACCTGACATTACGAGGGCGTTGGATTTCTCATAAGCGTCCCTCGCGAAACCCGCCTTTCTCTCCCATTGAAGCGCCCCTGATTCCCTCCTCTCCAGGCCGTCCATCCAGGGATTCGCGCCCCCCAGGTATGCTCGTCGAAGAGCGCCATGCTCTCGTATGCCTCGTCAATCTCATTCCACGGGTCGGCGCCGTCATCGGTGAGCGTATCGGCCAGGGTGTGCAGGGTCTGGGCCGTCCTTACATCCGCCTGGGCACGCCGGTTGAAGCCGAGGTGGCGCGCCCCGGATCCTATGCCGTCGACCCACCAGTCGGTCCAGTCGCCGGAGTAGGTCTCGATACTTCCTGCAAGCCTCTCTTCGGTCTCGGTGAAGAACGCGCTGTTGGTCGCCAGGCGTAGTTGCGGATAAGCCCACCTCTCGTTCCATTCGCGCACGATCCCGGCAGGTACTATGCTCGGAGAGGCGTTGTCAGAGAAAGCGCCCTGGACCCTCAGGTGGAGCACATCGTAAGGATACGGCACTTTCGTCACCTCGGAGGAAGGATCCAGGCCCGTCCATCCGAGGATGCTCTCCCCGCGTCCCCGGTACGGGTAAGGACTCTCCGCGAGGGCCGCCAGATAGCCCGGCAACGCTTCGACCGTGGCCTGGTAATCCTCCCCCAGACCGACCAGGTTGCCCTCCATGTATGCGCTACCGTGCGGCGAGTCCGTATACCACACCAACAGGCGTTTGCCGCTGGGTGCGCGCCAGTAGAAGGGGCGTGTAAGCTCCTGACCGCCCACAAGATGCGGGGCAGAACGACCCGCATAATTGTGAGCTACAGAAAGGTAGCGGATATCCGCGTCCACCAGGGAACTAAGAAGACCGACCGTCGCCCCTGGCACGTCCGTCTGCATCGCGGTCTGTATTAGCACGTTGTAGCGCTCGCGTAGTTCGTCGGCGAAGCGTATCTGGCGCGCCAGTTCGTCGATCGAATAC
>DASTKM010000187.1:0-4194 GCA_035715885.1 Rubrobacter sp. | reverse complement strand
ATCAATGCCGAGGACCCCGACCAGGACTTTATGCCGTCTCCAGGCGAGATCTCCTGGCTCGAAGTTCCAGGCGGCCCAGGCGTCAGGGTAGACTCGGCCATCTACCAGGGGTACCAGATCCCCCCGTTCTACGACTCGATGGTGGGCAAGCTCATAGTCTGGGCCCTCACCAGAGAGGAAGCCATCAGCAGGGCCAGGCGCGCCCTCCGCGAATACCGCCTCGAGGGCGTAAAGACGACGATCCCCCTCCACCTCAGGCTCCTGAAAGGAGAAGCCTTCCGATCCGGCGAGTACCACACAGGCTACCTGGAAGAGCTGTTGAACGGAGACTGAAAGGAGGAAAACCTAAAGGCTTCTCTTCGCGCTCCGAGTATACTCCAGCATGAGACGAGCGAGGTACCGGAGGTTTGCGTGCGGACAACACCGATGGAGGTCAAGCGGCGGCGCTTCACCGTCCACGACTACCACCGCATGGGCGAGGCCGGCATCCTGCACGAAGACGACAGGGTGGAGCTCATCGAGGGCGAGATAGTCGAGATGACAGCCATAGGCACCAGACATTTCTCGTGCGTCAACGGACTAACCCGGCTGCTGGTGGTGAGCGTCGGCGACGAGGCCATCATCAGCGTTCAGAATCCTGTATGGCTGAACGAGTACACCGAGCCCCAGCCCGACCTGGCGGTCATCCGCCCTCGCGACTACAGGGAATCACTCCCCGAACCCGATGACGTGCTGCTCCTGATCGAGGTTTCGGATACCACCCTCCCCTACGACCGCGGGGTAAAGCTACCGCTCTACGCGCGGGCTGGGATCAGGGAGGTCTGGATCGTGGACCTCCCTGGCGAGACCATCGAGCGTTACACCGCCCCTTCCGCGAACGGCTACCGGCGCGTAGAGCAGATGCGTCGCGGACAGACACTCGAGTCTACATCGCTACCCGGATTGGCTCCCAGCGTGGACGAAGTGCTCGCCTGATTCAGGCTGCGGCTTCGACGGCGCGTCCGAGGACGGCCAGTCCCTCCTCCAGTTCCTCGTCGGTGATGACGAAGGGCATCAGGGTACGGATGCAGTTACCGTACTGGCCCGCGCTGAGGAGCAGGAGCCCTTCCTGGAGGGCAGCCCCGATCACCTTCGCGGTCCGCTCTTTGTCGGGGGCGCGGCTCTCTGGGTCTTTTACGAACTCCATGGCGGCCATCGGGCCCCTGCCGCGAACATCGCCGACGAAGTCGGGGTGGCGGTCCTGTATCTCGCGCATCGCCGCCATGACGCGCTCGCCGAGGACGTTGGCACGCGCGAGAAGGTCTTCCTCCTCGAAGGCTTCGAGCACGGCGAGGGCGGCGGCGCAGGCTATCGGGTTGCCGCCGTAGGTGGTGCCAAGTCCCCCGACGTGGACAGAGTCCATGATCTCCGCCTTCCCCGTAACGCCGGCTATGGGGAGCCCACCGCCCATGCTCTTGGCCGTGGTAATGATGTCAGGCTCTACCCCTGAGTGCTCGACGGCGAGCATCTTGCCCGTCCTGCCGAATCCCGTCTGAACCTCGTCCACGATCATCAAGATGCCGTGCTCGTCGCACAGCTCCCGCAATCTCCTCATGTAGAAGTCGGGGAACGGTATGAAGCCGCCCTCCCCGCTCACCGGCTCGACGATGATCGCCGCGACGCTGCTCGGGTGCACCGTGCTCACGAACGCCTTCTCGATGGCCGCGAAGCAGTCGCCCCGGCAGCCGCCGGAACAGTCCCTGCCCGCCGGGCAACGGTATGCGTAGGGAGCAGGGACCCTGTAGACCTCGGGGACGAAAGGCCCGAAGCCCTTCTTGTAGGGATCCGTCTTTCCTGTGAGGGTCATCGCGAACATCGTGCGCCCGTGGAAGGAGTTCTCGAAGGCGATCACCGCAGGACGCCCCGTATAGTAGCGGGCGATCTTGGCCGCGTTCTCGACCGCCTCGGCGCCTGAGTTGACGAAGAACGAGCGCTTCTCCGTGTCGCCTGGTACCAGCGCGTTCAGCTTCTCGGCCAGCTGCAGATAGCCCTCATACTCGGTGACGTAGAAGCAGCTGTGGGTGAGTCTCTCGGCCTGCTCCTTTACCGCCTCGACCACCCGGGAGTCCGTGTGCCCTACGTTCATCACCCCGATGCCGCCACCGAAGTCTATGAACGTGTTGCCGTCGACATCGGTTAGCAGGGCTCCTTTCGCTTCTCTGGCGAACATCGGTGTGGCGATCCCCACCCCCGAAGAGACGGCATTGTGCCGCCGCTCCATCAAAGCCCGGCTCTTCGGACCCGGTATCTCGGTCTTGATCCTCGTGGACTCGAGCATAGTCGCCACCTCTTCCTGTCGGGTTGATTCATTCCAGTATACTCTCCGTCAGCTCCCGAGCGATACCCCCGAGTGAGATAGGCGAGCGCGTAGCTCACGCCTTTCCCGTCTTCCTGGAGAAGGCGATCAGGCTAAGGACCTCGTGCGCCACGTTGGCGGCAAAGAGGGCCGTGATCTGGGCGTGGTCGTAGGCGGGGTAGACTTCCACCACGTCGCAGCCGACGATCTCGAGGCCGGCGAGTCCCCGCACGAACTCCTGCGCCTCGCGGCTTGTGAAGCCTCCTATCTCCGGCGTCCCCGTCCCGGGCGCGTACGCGGGGTCGACGAAGTCCACGTCGAATGAAACGTAGACCTTCGCGCCTTCGGTCCGCCCGCTGATACGGTCTATCACGCTCGGGATACCGAGCTCGCGGACCTCGTCTGTCGGGACGAGGTCGAAGCCCATCTCTCGCGCGTCATCCCAATCACCCCTGTCGTAGATCGAACCCCTCATCCCGACCTGGATGGAGCGCGAGGTGTCGAGGAGTCCCTCTTCGACAGCCCGCCGGAACGGCGTGCCGTGAGTGTGGCGCTCCCCGAAATACGAGTCCCAGGTGTCTGGATGCGAATCGAACTGCACAAGGGCCAGCGGTCCGTGGACTGCAGCGGCAGCCCTGAGCTCAGGCAGCGCTATGGAGTGATCGCCGCCGAGGACTATCGGGACGACGCCGGCGCGGTGGATAGGCTCGAGGCCCTTCGCGATACGCTCGTAGCTCGATTCAATATAGCCTGGGACGACGGGAACATCGCCGTAGTCTATAACCGAGATGTGGTCGAAGACCGCTACATCCAGGCTCGGGTTGTAGTGCCTGAGGAGGTGGGAGACGCTGCGTATCCCCTCAGGGCCGAAGCGGGCTCCGGCGCGGAAGGTGGCGCCTGTGTCGAATGGCGCGCCTACTATCGCGGCGTCTGCGTTCGGCAAGTCACGCGTGTTCGGCAGGCGCATGAAGGTGCGCACGTCCGAGAAGCGCGGCGTCTCGAAGGAGTCAGCAGGTTCGTACCTGGTCAAGAGGCGCCCTGATCAGGAGCTTGCGTCCTCATGCTCCCTGATTATCTCGGTGGGGGACCTCTCCGGCGGTCCGAACCAGCGGCGGAGCAGGTAGGCTGCCAGGATCACGCCGAGGCTGATGACGCTGGCTATCAGCAGGGGACGCTGGTCGGGGATGATGAACATGGCGACGAGCACAGCCAACATGGCGGCTATCGACAGGTACGTCAGCCATGGGTAGAACCACATCCTCAACTGGAGCGACTCGGGCGCCTCGCGCTCCAGGCGGCGGCGCATGACGAGTTCCGAGATGGCGATCAGGAGGTAGGCGAAGAGCGCGATCGCTCCCGAGGCGTTGATCAGCCACGTGAAGACCTCCGCCGGGAAGAAGTAGTAGATCGCCACGGACACGTACCCGAAGCTGGTCCCGGTGAGGATCGCCCAGATCGGCACGCCCCGGCGGGTGGTGTTGGTCATAAATCCCGGCGCGTCGTTGTGCCGCGTGAGTGCGAAGAGCATCCGCGACGTGGTGTAGAGACTGGAGTTAAGGACGGAGAGCACAGCGGTCAGGACGACGAAGTTCATCAGGTCGGGCGCAAAGGGTATGCCCATTCTCTCGAACGCGACGGTGAACGGGCTCTTGATTACTTCTTCGGCGAACGTGGTATCCCACGGCACTATGGCGGCGACGAAGAAGACCGAGACCACGTAGAAGAGCAGGACCCTGTAGATGACCGCGTTGGTCGCACGGGCCACGTTTCTGCTCGGCTCGTTGGACTCGGAGGCCGCGATGGTGACGATCTCCGCCCCGACGAACGCGAAGATCACAGTGACGATGCCGCTGAACATC
>DASTKM010000186.1:0-3174 GCA_035715885.1 Rubrobacter sp. | reverse complement strand
CGCTCGGGGAGCTGGTAGGGCGCACAGGTCCAGGTCGGCTCGCAGCCCATCGCCACGTAGGCGTCCATGAGCTTTCTCGCCAGACGAGCCGTCTCCTCATCGCCGCGGAACAGACTCGGGTGGAGCAAGTCTAGAGATCCCACGTTGAGCGTGGCTCGAACGACGACCCTCCCCCCGGCAGAGACGAGGCGTTCGGCAAAGTCGAGGCCGGCCCGCCCGTGGTAGAGACAACCGTCGATGTGGGCGGAACGCACGTCTATGAGCCGCTGTGCTCCCGCAACCCGTGCCATCTCCAGGATGATCCTCATCGCTATACGGGGCGCCTCGCCGCGATGGCCTGAGAGGAGGTCTTCGTCGTGGGGTGTCAGCTCGGTTTCCGTCATTGCTTCAACGCAACAGGAAGCCCGTGCCGAGTGGGTCGTCTCTACGGAGCACAAACTGGTGATAGCCGGTCAGATACGCGCTACCTTCCACCTCGGTGATCACAGCGTCGTACTCGCCGACACGCGTCTCGCCCACGACCCGTCCCCCGAACTCCGTGCCTATGATGCTCTCGTGTGAGAGAGCATCTCCCCGGAGGAGCCTTCCTGAATCATCGAGCAGTGCGAGACGCGCGGAGGTCCCGCTGCCGCAAGGCGAGCGGTCTACCTCGCCGTCCGCAAAGACCGTGACGTTGCGTTGTCGCAGGGACCCCGCTCCCTCCTTTTCGGCAAAGAATATCGTGCCGTAGATGTCCCTCAGGCGCGGCTCAAGGGGATGCAAGATTTCATGCTCGTCGTTGATCGAGTCTTTTATCTCGCGTCCCAGGCTGATGAAATCCGCTAGGTTAGCCGCTTCCAGACCAAGTCCCACCTCCTGCGCGGCCACGCAAGCATAGAAAGCGCCGCCGAACGCGATGTCCGCGGCTACCGGGCCCACGCTCGTCTCGACCGTCAGGCCCTCCGCATACACGAACGATGGCACGTTCCGGAAGCGGACCGATTCAACGCGTCCGTCCTCGATGGTTGCAACGGTTTCGAGCCGCCCCGAGGGAACGTCGATGGTGATGTTGGTCTCGGGCTCGGCCATGTTTACCAGCCCGCCCTCCAGCGCCCAGACGGCCAGGGCTATCGTGCCGTGACCGCAGGCTGTACTGTAACCCGCGTTGTGGAAGAACACGACGCCAAAGTCCGCGTCCTGGTCGTCGGGTTCGATTACGAAGCAGCCGTACATGTCGGCGTGGCCGCGAGGTTCGTTGATGACAAGCTCTCGTATGTGATCGAGGTTCTCCATCGCATAAAGGCGTTTGTCGAGCACTGTGTCGCCGAGGATAGCGGGTACGCCGCCGCTTATGATGCGGAACGGCTCGCCCGCCGTGTGGTAATCCACCGCGCTGACTATGATCTGCGTGTTCAAGATCCAAAAGCCGTGCGGGCGGCGGCAAGGTCCCACAGGGCGTGGCCGACACTCTTGAAGACAATCGTGCCTCCTGGCTTGTTAGACCAGAGAAGGGCATCCTCCAGCTGAGTGGCGTCCTCCCAATCGAATGCTCCTGAGTGCTCGGCCTGGATCAGGTCCCCAGCCTCCTCCCTGACGCCCTCTATCGTATCTACCACCACGCTGGAGCTTCCCACCAATCCCGGCGGTAGCTCGGCCATCTCTGGGTCGAAAGCGCCCACTGCGGCGACGAAGATGTTGTCCGGGATCTCTTCGGGCAAGATCGGCTCCTGGCTGGTCGTGGCGGTGACTACCAGATTCACCTCATCGAGCACCTCTTCGGGACCGTCTACGACCCGAGCCCCCATCCCCAGGCTGCGCGCGTGCTCAGCTAAGGAGACGGCCCGTTCGACAGTGCGGGAGGTCAGCAGAACCTCCGAGACGCCCAGGCCTTCGCGGAAAGCCTCGAGATGGGAGCGGGCCTGGGTCCCGGCGCCCACGATCAGGAGCGGGCCGTCGGGATGTGGGGCCAGGGTCCTGGCGGCGAGCAAGGAGAGCGCGGCGGTGCGCCTGGCGGTGACGGCGGCGCCGTCGAGGATGCCGAGTCGTGTCCCCGTCCTCGCCTCCATCACGACCACCTCCCCCTGTATGGTGGGTAGTTCGTGCTCGGCGTTTTCGGGATGGACCGTCACCAGTTTGGTAATCGCCAATTCATCGTCGGCCGCCGGCATCACCAGGAGATTTCCTCTTTCAGGCAGGGACAGGACGAGCCGGGAGGGAGCATCCAGCTTTCCTTCCCGCCTTCCTTCCATAACTTCCCTGATGGAATCTGCCAGCTCCGGGTAGGGCAGGCGGGCTTCGGTCTCTATCGCATCGAGGATCTCCATCTCTACTCCCTAGCCGCGAGCCGCTCGGGGGAGAACAGGCCGATAGGATACCTGGTCGTGCCGTCGATGGCGAGGTCCGCGAGTATTTCTCCGACCACGATCACGTCGTGCGTCACAGTTCGCTCCTCAGTCTTGCTCTCGGGAAGATGCCTGCCCATCAGGACGAGACCCGCGCAGACGGGCGGTCTCTTCCTCATCTACGACGCAGTTCCCGTCACGGTCGCGCGTCAGGGCGACGTTGTAGACCTCGCGGGCGCGCCCAGCGGAGACGAGGCCGTTTTCGACGTCGTGGGCGACCAGGTCCGGCTCGCGCTCGAGGGGATCACCATAACCTCCTCCGCCCGGTAGGCTCAGGACGACCCGCTCCTCGGCGTCCATACGCTGCTGGCGCTTGGGATGGAGCCCTCTGCCGTCAGTGGTGCTCACTGCCCCTGCGGCCCCGGGAGATCCACCCTGGATGCCCTGGGCCGGGCAACGGGTGCGATCGTACATGGCGGAGAGCACCCAGGAGGAGTGGCTGCGAACCCCTAGCTCCATCTCCTGGCCGAAGCCGCCCCTGTTTCGGCCGGGCCCCTCGGAGTCGGGGCGGAACTCGCGCCGGTGCATGACGACGGGGGAGATGCTCTCGATGACCTCCGCCGGCACGCCCCTGATGCCACTGGGGAAGGCCGTCGCCGAGAGCCCGTCACCCGTGGGACGCGCTCCCATGCCGCCGCCGGAGAAGAACACGTAGGTGAAGGGCTCGCCGCCCTCGCGCTCGCCGGTGATCTGGGTGTTCCACAGGCTGTCTGCGCCCTGGGCTAGGACTTTATCTGGGACAACCTTTGCAAGGGCGCCGTGGATCACGCCGGGCAGGAAGTGGCCGATGATG
>DASTKM010000185.1:0-6305 GCA_035715885.1 Rubrobacter sp. | reverse complement strand
CCTGGATCTCCACAGGGTCAACGAAGTGCTCGTGGAGGTGATCCACGTACTCGAGGATTCGGTCCTCGAGCGAGGCTCCGACGGCGATGTAGTCGAAGATGGAGAGGTGCTGGACGTACTCGCACAGTCCGACGCCACCTGCGTGCGGGCAGATGGGCACGCCGAACTTCGCAGCCATCAGGAGCACGGCGATGACCTCGTTGACGCCGCCGAGACGGCAGGCATCTATCTGGCAGAACGAGATGGCATCGGCCTGCAAGAGCTGCTTGAAAATGACGCGGTTCTGGCAGTGCTCGCCCGTGGCAACGCCGACAGGTGAAACCGCCTCGGCTATGCGAGCGTGGCCAAGGACGTCGTCTGGGCTCGTAGGCTCCTCGATCCACCACGGGTCGAATACTTTCAGGCGCTCCATGTTCTCGATGGCCTGGCCCACGCCCCAGACCTGGTTGGCGTCCATCATCAGGGTGCGGTCGGGCCCGATCTCATCCCGGATCAGGGCGGCTCGCCGCACGTCGTCCTCGATGTCCCCGCCAACCTTCATCTTGAAGTGCGTCCAGCCCTTCTCTACCGCCTCGCGCACGAGCGAGCGCAGCTTCTCGTCCGGATACCCTAGCCACCCGGCGGACGTGGTGTAGGCGGGGAAACCGTCCTCCAGCATCTCGGCCTCACGGTCCGGCTTCGTCTTCTCGTTTCGACGTAGGATCTCGAGAGCTTCCTCACGTGTGATAGCGTCGGTTATGTAGCGGAAGTCTACGCAAGAGATGAGCTCTTCGGGGCTCATGTCCGAGAGGAGCTTCCACAGGGGCTTGCGCTCGGCCTTCGCGTAGAGATCCCAGACGGCATTGACGATGGCGGCCGTAGCGAGGTGAATCACACCCTTCTCAGGCCCGACCCACCTGAGCTGGCTGTCTCCCGTTACGTGACCCCAGAAAGCGCCCATGTCGCGGGTGAACGACTCGAGGGTCCTCCCCTCGACTAGCGGGGCGAGCGCTCTGATCGCGGCGACGCACAGCTCGTTGCCGCGCCCGATGGTAAAGGTAAAGCCGTGGCCTTCCAGTCCGCCGTCCGTCTCGAGCACGACGTAGGCGGCCGAGTAGTCGGGGGCCTCGTTCATGGCGTCGGAGCCGGAGAGATCCAGCGACGTCGGGAAGCGGATATCGCGGGCTACTACCCTGGTTATGGTGGTCACGTCGTACCTTCTCTCGACTTCTTGCTGGCAAGGACCCAGAGCCAGGTCTCCGTCTCGTCGGCCGTGCCCCCGCCTGTGCGTGGCTCGGCGTACCTTATCTCGAAGCCGGCGTCCCGCAGCATCGCCACGTTGGCGTTCTTGTCGTAGTGGCTCCACACCATGGGCGCCCCCCATCCTTCCCAGTCCTCATCACGACCCTCGTAGTCCGCTACGGTCATAGTCGCAAGGAGGGCGCCTCCTGGCTCGAGCCAGCGGTGGACGCTCTCCAGAAGCGTGGGATGTTCGGTGCGGGGCACGTGGATGATGGAGTGGAAGGCGAGAACGGCGTCAAAGGACTCAGGGGCGAAAACCACTTCGGTCATGTCCGCTTTGAGGAAGGTGCCTTCTGGGACGTTTGTACGGGCCAACTCCAGTTGCTTTGCCGAGACGTCGACACCTGTAACGGCGAACCCTCTGTCGGCGAGCCAGCGTGTTACGGGCACGCCAGCGCCGCAACCAAGATCTAGCACGGCGGCGTCCGACGGTAAGAGTAAGGCCAGATCCTCCAGAGCTCCCAGTGCGAGCGGATCTTCGGGATCCTTGGTGGCCAGATACTCTTCGGCCATCTGGTCGTAGCCGGACTCGACCGTGCGCCTGTGGGCCTCACTCACCTGGCTGTCACGCCCCCGTCCACGACCATGCACGCCCCGATCACTGATGCCGATTCGTCTGAGGCGAGGTAGGCCGCCATCGCGGCGATCTCCTCCGGCGTGACCAGCCTGCCATGTGGCTGGCGGGCTTGCATATTCCGGCGCGCCTCTTCAGGGTCGTCGTAGCCCGCGGTGATGCGGCCGATCCAGGGGGTATCTACAGTGCCTGGCGCTATGCAGTTGACCCTCACGCCTTCTTCTACGTGGTCGATGGCGGCGGCGCGGGTTATGGCGAGGATCGCGCCCTTCGCCGCACTGTAGACGGCCCTGTCGGCTATCCCGACGAGCGCCGCCACCGAAGACATGTTGATAACCGACCCTCCCTCCGAATCCCTGATGGCTGGAATGGCGTGCTTCATCCCGAGGAACGTGCCCCTGAGACACACATCCATCACCCTCTCGTAGTCCTCCTCCGTGGTAACTGTGGTGGTGCCGGCTACGCCTATCCCTGCGTTGTTGACCATAACGTCGAGGCCGCCCCACTCTTCGACCGAGGTCTGCACCAGCGTCTCGACCTCGCTAGTGCTGGTGACGTCTGTCTTGCGGACGAGGGTCTCGCCTCCGGCTTCTGCTGCCACGCTCGCGGCCGCCTCCTCGTCCACGTCCGAGATGACTACTCGCGCTCCCTCCGCGGCGAACCTGAGGGCGATGGCACGGCCGATGCCCGAGCCCGCGCCCGTGACAATGCTCCTCTTCCCACTCAGGCGTTCCATCTCACCCCCGGACACTTTTGGAACGGTCAGTATAATGACGCCCTAACCGGCGGCGCAAACGCGCCGCTCGCAGGGAAAGGAGCCGCTTTGAACCCTTATGCGCGTTGGATCCAGGACCTCCCGCAGGTAGACACGCCCTTCGATGGATTGGAGGGACATATGATCTCAGGCCGCGACGGCCAGGCGGTCTTCTTCAGGGCCGCCGAGAGGTTCGAGGTCCCTCCCCACTCCCACGGCGCGCAGTGGGGTATAGTCGTGAGCGGCCTGCTTCACCTGACCATAGATGGCGAGCCTGCCACCTACGAACCCGGCGAGACCTACGACATCCCGGGCGGTGCCGAACACACGGCCATCCTCGAAGCAGGAACCTGCGTCATAGACGTCTTCCAGGACCCCGGCCGCTACAGCCCGAAGGAGTGACTTCACCTTTCGCCGGCTACGAGTGGGTCGACCTCTCCCACACCCTGGAGGAGGACATCCCTGCTTACCCGACGCACGCCCGCTTCGGCAAGACTCTCTACGAGTCCTATGAATACGGTGACGCCGCCCGCCACTACGGCCTCACGATGAGCGAACACACGGGGACCCACATGGACGCGCCCCTTCACTTCATCTCCGAGGGTCCTGCACATTACGGGACAGACGAGATCCCTCTCGGCCGTCTCGCGGGACGCGCTGCGACCATCGGGGCCACGGACCTCGGAGCAGACGATTTGGTGAAGGTCGGGTACATCGAGGCCTGGGAGGAAGAGAATGCTCCCATCGAAGCGGGAGACCGGGTTTTGATCCGCTACGGATGGGACCTCAGGTGGGCGACAGGCCCTGAGGGACGCCGCTTCCTCGAAGGCTGGCCTGGCCTCTCCGGTGAGGCTGCGCAGTACCTTGTCGGTAAGGGCGTCACGCTCGTTGGGTGCGATACGCTCGCGATAGACGCCGCCGGCTCTACGGAGCACCCGGCCCACTACGCGCTGCTTGGCAGTGAGGTGTACATCGTCGAGAACCTGAAGAACCTGGACCGTTTGCCGCCGTTCTGCCTCTTTCTCGCGCTGCCGCTAAAGTTCAAAGGCGGCTCGGGCTCGCCCGTTAGGGCCGTGGCGCTCGTGCGGCCCTGATCGCAGCGCGGCGGGCCCAGGAGTAAGATAGATTATCTGAGATGCTCGCAACGGGAAGGTGGAAGTATGAAGGGTATCGTGTGGCACGGGCCTGAGGAGATGTCCGTCGAGGAGGTGCCCGAGCCGGCCGTCGAGCCCGGGACCGTCGTCGTCCGCCCCACCGCAACGGGGATCTGCGGCTCGGAGATCGAAGGCTACCTGGGCAGGATGGGCAACCGTACCCCGCCCCTCGTGATGGGCCACGAGTTCGCCGGCACCGTCACGGAGGTCGGTGAAGGGGTCGACGAAGATCTCCTCGGCCGCCTCGTGGCCGTGAACCCGCTCTCCTCCGACGGGACGTGCCGCCTGTGCCTGGCAGGGTTGACCAATCTGTGTCCGAATCGCAGGCTCGTCGGCATCCACTCCCCTGGCGGCTTCGCGGAATACGCGCTCGCGCCCGCGGCGAACGTGTATCCGCTTCCAGATGGCGTCGAGGCACGCACGGGCGCCCTCGCCGAGCCTCTCGCCAATGGCGTCCACGCCGCGAGGCTCGGGCTCGCTGACAGTCCCGTGGAGCAAACCGTGGTGATCGGGGCGGGCACCATAGGCCTTATGTGCCTGCAGGCCGCGGTCCTGGACGGCATCCCCCAGGTACACGCCGTCGAACCCGTGCAAGCGCGCCGCGAGCAGGCGCTGGCCCTCGGAGCGGGCGCGGTACACGAGTCCGGTGAGGAGGCGCGCGAGGCGCTAGAGGACCCCACGGAAGGCCTCGGTGCTGACCTCGTCATCGACGCCGTCGGCGCCGAGGTCACGCGGCGCATGGCCCTCGAACTCCTACGGCCAGGCGGGCGGGTCGTGTACGTAGGGCTGCACGACGACGACACCACCCTCGGGTTCCACGATGTCGTGCGGGGTCAACTCGACCTGCAGGGTTCGTACGCGTACACGGCGGAGGACTACGAGCAGGCACTCGAATGGCTCGTCGAAGGTAAGGCCGGTATCGGGGAGCTGCCGCCCGTCCTGCCGCTGGAGGAGGGACCTGAGGCGTTCGCCGAGTTGGTGCGTGGTCCCTCGGCGCAGATCAAGGTCTTCCTAGCAGGGTCGGAGGAATAGTGGAAGGCACGGATCTCTTGGGGAAGACGGCGTTCGTCATCGGGGCGAGCAGCGGCATCGGGCTCGCCACGGCCAACCTCTTCGCCGACGTCGGGGCCACGGTCCACGCCGCGGCCCGCCGCCGCGAGGCGATAGAAGATGGCGCAGGAGGGCGTAACGTTGCGGCTCATGCGCTCGACATCTCGGATAAAGAGGCCGTCTGGCGGGCCGTCGAAGAGGTAGGGGAAGCCGACGGGATAGACATCCTCGTCGTCGCCGCCGGGATGAACTTCCCTGAGCGGCGTCTGGAGCAGCTCACGGCCGACGGGTGGGACGCCATGATCTCGGTAAACCTCAGCGGCGCTTTCTACGCGATCCGGGCGGCATTGCCCTACCTTCGCTCATCCGGCGGTCTCGTCGTCCTGATCAGCAGCGTCTCCGGACGGTGGCCCGACGCCTCGGGCCCGGCCTACCAGGCCTCCAAGGCAGGGATGGTCGAGCTGGCGCACGCCGCCGGCTTCGAGGAACACGTAAACGGCGTGCGCTTTACCTCGATCCTACCTGGCATTGTGGATACGCCCATCCTGGACAACCGCCCCGAGCCGCCCCCGAAAGAAGTCCGCGACGCCGCGCTCAAGCCCGAGGACATCGCAAGGGCATGCCTCTTCCTCGCGACGCTCCCGCCCCGCGCCTATGTCCCAGAGTTGATCATGGTCCCGACCGCAATACAGGCCCTCGGCAAGACCTCGACAGCGACGCCTCCGGTCTCACAGGGCGATGAGTAGGATGAAGACCCGACAAGGAGATCTACCATGACTTCAGGTAACGGCCGGGCAACGCACCGGTTCCGCTCGCGCGACTGGTTCGACGATCCCCATCGCCGGGACCAGAGCGCGCTGTATCTAGAGCGCTTTATGAACTACGGGATCACACCAGAGGAGCTGCGCTCCGGCAGGCCGGTAGTCGGCATAGCACAGAGCGGCAGCGACCTCTCGCCCTGCAACAGGCACCACCTGGAGCTGGCGGGCCGTGTGCGTGACGGGATACGCGATGGGGGTGGAATCCCGATGGAGTTCCCCGTGCATCCCATCAACGAGAACTGCCGCAGGCCGACCGCCGCGCTAGACCGCAACCTCTCTTATCTCGGGCTCGTCGAGATCCTCTACGGTTACTTTATCGACGCCGTGGTGCTTACGACAGGCTGTGACAAGACGACGCCGGCGGCGATAATGGCCGCCTCGACCGTGGACATCCCTGCCATCGTGCTCTCCGGCGGTCCTATGCTCGACGGTTACTTCGAGGGCGAACTCGTAGGTTCTGGCATGGCCATATGGAAGAGCCGCCGCCGTCTGGCTGCTGGCCAGATAGACGAGGAGCAGTTCTTCGAGACGGCCCTGGCCTCCGCGCCGTCTGCAGGCCACTGCAATACTATGGGTACGGCCTCGACCATGAACGCCCTGGCCGAGGTGCTAGGTCTTTCACTGCCAGGGTGCGCGGCCATCCCCGCGCCCTACCGGGAGCGCGGCCAGAT
>DASTKM010000184.1:0-7516 GCA_035715885.1 Rubrobacter sp. | reverse complement strand
AGTCAAGGATCTGCGGTTCATCGTCTCGGACTACAGGCGCTTTTTCACGACCGCGGTAAAGGGCAGGCGCATGATCGCGGTTCCATCGTTTCTGTCCAGGATCTGCGGCACGTGTTCGGTCGCCCATCTCTTCGCCTCTCTAATGGCGATCGAAAGCGCACAGGGGATTGCGGTCACAGAGCAAACCAGAGCGCTCCGCCGATTGGCATATGACGGGCTCATGATCAGGGACCACGCGCTGCATCTGTACTTCTTCGTGTTGCCCGATGTTCTCGGGGTGGACTCGATCTTGGATATCGGAGATGATCCCGACGACCCGGGCCACACGCTCTTGCACGATTCCTTAGATATCAAGCGGCTGGGCACGGACATCACCAACACCGTCATCGGGGCGGCAATCCACGCCCCTTGGCCGACGATTGGGGGATCCCTGAAGCATCCAGATCCTGCGACGTTCCCCGACCTTATCTCGCGTCTTGAGGCCATGCGACCCCAGGTACTCAGGGGGATCGAGACCTTCTTCGGGTGGGAAGCGAGCCTCGTAAGGAATACGGACTATCTGGCTCTCCGCAACGATACGCGCTTCGATTTTCTCGAAGGCGACGTTGTCAACTCGGACGGTAGGCGGATCGCCCGCTCGGGGTTCGACAACTACCTGCACTACGTACAGATCCCCCATTCACATGCGGAAGGGTACAGGTTCTCCGATACAGGTGAAGACTATCTCGTCGGCGCACTCGCACGACTCAATTTGAATCGGGACATTCTTCATCCCCGGACGAAGGGCGACGCTGAAACCGCTCTCTCGGCTTTCCCCTCGAACAACGTGTACCACAACAACCTGGCGCAGGCGATCGAGATCCTGCAGTGTGTCGATGACGCCTTGGATATCCTGAGAACCTTAGAGGTGGCTGATGAGAAACCCGTTCGAGTCCCTGCAAAGGAAGGTAGTGGAGTTGGCATCATAGAAGCGCCGCGGGGACTCCTTTACCACATGGCGAATGTCAATGAGGAAGGCCTGATCGAGGACTACGACGTGATCGTTCCGACAGCGCAAAACCAGATCAACATCGAGAACGACCTGAAGGATTACTTCAACGAGAACCTGGATAGAGACGAAGAGACGTTGCGCGTGAATGCCGAGAGCATCGTTCGCGCCTACGACCCCTGCATGTCGTGCGCGACCAACTTCCTCAAGATCGACTGGATACGAAGATAGTCGACTTCTCCTTCTTGCGGTATGCCGATGATGGTGAATTCCCCCAGTTTGCCCAGCTTCCTCAAGTACCTCAGTTGAAATGCCAGATCGAAGTCGTGTACTGATCCGCGAGGGGACAAGACCAACCCATCGATCCTGTCTCCTTCCACCAGCGCCACGTCCTGGATCCCCTCAACCGTATCGAGGATCACAGAAAGGCGCTGGTCCACAAAGGGAACGTCTTCGTTAGGGTTGACGAAGACAAACGAGATACCCTCTATTGCACCTTCCAGCTCTCTTGCAACTTCAATCGCCCTCTTGTCTTCCGCTACATATTCGTTACCAAAAACATAGACATTCATTTAGTTCCATTCTACAGCGATTTGTAGTGTGGTTGGCCTGCCTCACATCCAGGTGGGAGTTGTCTCACATGCCCGCAGTCCCGTTCTCCTGGTGCGTGGCGGGTCGAAGCGTGGCCCCGGAGGGGGGTAGTTGGACCCATCGATGTGGACATTCCGCCTGCTGCCTGAAACAGCGCTAGTACAATTTGACTATGCATTTGATCTGTCTTGCTCACGGCACCTAGGTATCTCCGGAGTAGACTCTAATGTGGAAGTGAGCGCGGAAAGTACACCATAGAAGCAGTGGCAAGAAGAGTGAGGAGGTAGCCGAGATGAGAGGGCACAACCCAACTCCAGCGATGAACCTCTCGCGAGCCGCGCTGGCCTTTCGGACCTTCCACGCCGCTATCGCCATAGAGATGCTGCTTGCCATCGCCTACGTGTGGTGGTGCGCGTTGAGGGGTCGCCGCGACCAGCTGCTTCGCATAGCCGCAGCGTCGCTGATCGGCGAGGGCGTGGTCGTTGCTGCCAACCACGGAGATTGCCCGCTAGGCGGACTGCAAGAACGTCTTGGCGACCCCGTCCCGCTGTTTGAGCTGGTACTCTCGCCACGCGCAGCAAAGCGAGCCGTGCCGACGCTTGGCGCCATCACCGCAGCCGGGCTTGCCCTGTTGATGGTACGCGGTCGATGCGACGCTCGTTAGGAGGTGACAGAGGTGAAATGGCTCTTCGCGGCGCTTCTAATCGTAGTTTGTTGGTGAGAGAGGGCTCGATTACGCCTCAAGAGAATCCTGTGTTCAGTCAGAGCCACCACGCTAGCCAACCTCGCCGCGTCGGGAGGCGACCGAAAGGCCTACCCATGGGCACTATCATTCTCTCGAGCTTGATCTCCCTCGACGGCCGCATCAACGGGCCCGACGGCGGGATCGGCTGGCACATGGTCGGACCGGAAGTCCACCAGTACTTCAACGATCAGGCGCGGGAAGTTGACACGTTCCTCTACGGCCGCAGGACCTACGAGGGCATGGCCGAGTTCTGGCCGACCGCTGAGAGGGATCCCGACAGCACGCCAGAGGTGATCGAGTACGCCAAGCTCGCTCGACCCAAGCCCAAGCTCGTGTTCTCTAACACGCTTGAGAGTGCCGGTTGGAACACCGAGATCGTCGACGGGGATCACCTTGCCGAGACCGTTGCCGAACTTCGAGCGCGGCCCGGGACCAAACACCTGCTATACGCCAGCGCCGACCTGGCTGCCACTTTCATGCGACTCGATCTCATCGATGAGTACTGGCTATTCGTCACCCTCACGGTCGCCGACCTCGTTGGCTATCCCGGGCCGGCGCTCATTATGGTCGGCGATCGCGACGAGGAGATCCCCATGGAGCACACCCTCACCCTGCGCGAAGTACTCCCTGACGCGCAGCTCGCCGTTCTGCCAGGCGCCGGCCACGGCAGCCTCGACGCCAGGATCGTCATCGATTTCCTGGCGGGGCGAGAGGAGGAAACATGATCGCGCGCACCTGGACGGGCACGGTGCGCCGATCCGACGCCGACGAGTATGCCGAGTACATCCGAGAGACGGGCTTCGCCGAGTACGGCCAGACTCCCGGGAACCGCGGTGCGTGGATGCTCCGGCGCGACGAGGGTGAGCGGACAGAGTTCATCACGCTCTCGCTGTGGGAGTCTGAGGATGCGATCCGCTCCTTCGCCGGGGACGACATCGAGGCCGCGGTTCTTTACCCCGAAGACGAGCGTTATCTAATTGGCGGCGAGTCGGCCGTGGCACACTACGAGGTCGTCGACGAGGTGGTCCCGTGAGCACGCGCCGGCCTCCCTCACTTCGCGACCGGGCGCGGGGAAGGGCATATTAGCGAAGGCTTCCTGTTCCCAGATTGACCTTGGCGACACGTCCGCCTATGCCTGATCACCCGACTTTTTGGACTATATCTCCCTCGCCTTCAACCCGAGCGCCGCCTTCAGCCCCACCGACAATGCTATCCTGAGTCGGCGAGCGAAGGTTCTGATGATGCAGGAGCTGCACTTGCTGCTAATCGTCGCTGTGCTCGTGGGTCGGGCTATAAAGGCTCTCGGGGCTGCGTGACGGTTTTGGGCGAGCTGCTTCACCTGATCGGCCGGTACGGATACCTGACGGTCTTCTCCGGCGTGATGCTCGAGAGCGCCGGGGTGCCGCTTCCGGGCGAGACCGTCCTGATCGCTGCTGGGGCGTTGGTCCATAAGGGGGTATTGGACTTTAAAGACACGTTTTTCTTCGGTATCCTCGGCGCCGTAACCGGTGACCAGATCGGTTATTGGGTAGGCCGCTTCGGCGGTCGCCCGTTCTTACTGCGGTGGGGGAGATACGCCCTCATCACGCCGGAGCGCTTGGGGCACGCCGAGGCATTTTTCGCCAGGCACGGTGGCAGGGCCGTCTTCCTTGCCCGCTTCGTCACGGGACTGCGGGTCGTCGGGGCGCTAGTCGCCGGCACGAGCCGCATGCCCTGGGGGAAGTTCGTCCTCTACAACGTCCTCGGTGGGACCATGTGGGCCGTCCTAGCCGTCTCGCTCGGCTACTTTCTGTGGGCGAGCATAAGCCTGGTTGAGCACTGGGTCGGTCGTGCTTCTCTCCTGCTTGTCGCGGCGCTGGCCCTCGCTTTACTGCTGCGTTGGACGTACCGGAGAGCTACCCGCGGGGGACGGCCTGGCGGCGGTCCGCGCGACCCCGAAAACAGGTTGTCGTGAAAGGTGTGCAGGGTCGCGGCTGCGCCGGGAACTCTCGGGTTGGTCGAACGTGAGGAAGTTGGTGCGTGGCGTACTGTTGGTCGGCTCGGTGGGCCTTGCATTGCACCTCGTGCTCCCGCAGATACCGGGGCTCGAGAGGTCGCTGCGGCTCGTCGCCGGCACTTCGCATGCCCTAGTAGGAGCAGCGTTTCTGGCGGAACTTCTGAGCGAGCTGTGCTACGCGGAGCTGCTAAGGCGCTCGGTCGGCGTGACCTTCACAGCGGGATCGTCGCCAAGCGTCCGACGGCTGGGAAGATGGTTCATGCTCCGCCTTACCGTAACCGGCTACGGGGCGGCGCACGTACTACCTGGGGGTGGAGCCACGGCCGCAGCCGTGACCTACGGTGCCCTTAGGCGCAAGGGCTACGATCCTGAAAGTGTGGGTTTGGCGTTGGCCGCAGTCTCGGTCCTAGTCTACGGTGCCCTAGGGATGCTCTTCTCCGGGAGCCTCATCTATATGCTCCTGGACGGAGATCTGGGCCCCGTGAGCACGGCCGCGAGCATCTTCTACTTCGCGTTGACCCTATCCGTAACCATTGTTGCTTACGCTGCGTACCGGAGGCCCACGTTCGCTAGGAACGTGGCGGGGAAGGGAGTACGCCTCACCGGACGCCTTCTTGGCGGCGAAGGGTTGGGGCGAAGAGCAAGAATGTGGTCAGCCCGGCTCATCTCACGGTTCGGGGAAGAAATTCGGGCGGCGCGACGGGGTCTGGCTGCTCGGCCAACAGAGGCGCCCAAGCTCGCGGCGCTGGCGCTGAGTTACTGGGCCTTCGACGCCCTGTGCCTGATCCTCATGTTCGACGCCCTTGGCGTGGGGGCCGATCCCTTCGTTCTCCTCGTGGCCTACGGGGTGGCCACCACCATCGCGGCGTTACCGCTAACACCGGGGGGCATAGGTGTCTTCGAGGTGACCATGCTCGCCACGCTCGCCCTGCTCGGGGTTGGTTCGGAGGCCGCGATACCGATCCTCGGGTACCGGCTCTTCAATTTCTGGCTTCCCATACCGCTCGCCGCTGTTTTCTACCCGACACTCCGACGCACTGGACGAGACCTCGATTGCGCCAGTTAGTGCTTCGGGCAACCGCCGGTGGTTGCGCTACCAGGATCGGGTTCGCGAAGATCGGGAGCGACCAGTGTGAGGTCGTTCTGCATTCGGCAATGTGCACCTTCGTTGTGCGGCCGTCGAGGGCACTGGAAAAAGCACGTTGTGTTTCGGATTCGAGAACCGAGACGAGGAAAGGATGAAGAGCGGTGGGTGTTCTGAGGCGCAGGTGGCTCCAGATCTTTGTAAGCGGCTTGATCCTGGTGTATCTCCTCGAGCTGACGCTCGTTGCCACTTCGAACCCTATTTGCCACTTCGAACCCTATATATGTACCCAGTATCTTGCTCGGAGCTTTCTTGGTGCCCGTCACCTTCGTGGCCTATCTTTACGAGGGGCTGCCGAGCTGGGATGTCCCTCTGCAGACCTTGGCGGGGTGCTTCCTGTGGGGCGGGGTGTTGGGCACGGTCTTCGCGGGGGCGCTACCGCTCTGAGGCGGCAGGCATAGTCTTGGGTGTTGCTACCGCGGCGGGCTTCGCGAGTCTGGAGACGATGGGCTACGGGTTCGCCTCCTGGCTCTCCTCTAAGGACAACCTCGCAGTCTTGGACGAGGTGCTCTTGGTACGCGGCCTGACCTCACCTGCCGGTCACATGGCTTGAACAGGGTTGGTGTGCGCTGTCCTGTGGCGAGAGAGACTCAAGGTGGGGCACGCGACCCTAGACTGGCGAGTTGTCGGGGCTTTCTTGACGGCGGTGGTGCTGCACGCTTTGTGGGACACCTTCGCGAGCGTCAGGAGCCCTACGCCGGTTGGTGCCCCAGCAGGTCGCATTGAGACCCTCGAGTTAGTTGCAGGAGGTGTGCTCATACCGCCGGGCGTACTGCGGCGTGCTCGACGGCCCACTCGAGCGCGTAGTCTGCCACTTCCTTCCAGCCTTCGCTCCCAATGACACAGTAGTGGGAGCGTCCCTCGAACACCTTGTAGTCATGTCGTGGCCGAAGCACGGTCATTCACCAGTCCGAGAGCGCACACCAGACGTCCCCCTAGACGGGGTTATGCAGGATACTGCATACGGACTTCCATGAGAATTGTGGTCATCGGGCGTCGGGTGGATAGGCAGGGTCGTGAGGTTAAGAGCTCAGGCGCTCCTGGCTCTCCGGACCAAGCGCGTCAGTATGAGACTCGACAAGTTCCCAGTAATCCTCCCTGGCTGCTTCAACGAAGCCCTCTCTGGTGGCCCCACTTGCGCTGAAGGCTGCCACGAACGAGCAGTCCTGGCGGCACAGGACTGCTATTTCTGGGTCCGACTCGTCAAGGTAGTAGTCGAACTTGGGAAACCAGTGCTCTTTCATCCCTAGCTCCTGCTTTCGCGACCCAGAAGAGAGCGCCACCAGGGTTGAGGGGAGGAGATCTCCTCCAGGTCCTTCGGCGAGAACAACTGATAGTGTCGGTCTCCAAAGCGCACGTCCACGGCTACGTACTCTTCTCCCCCGTAGCGGCCCACGATCCTACCGACCATGCCCCGCCGCTCCGAGATCCGATGGTGCTCACACACCCTTACCTTCATTCCGACGCGCTTCTTCCGATCTCATGGTGCGTACATCCCCACAACGCTCTAGAAGGGCTCAGGGACGAGCTCCTTCTCGTCGGGCACCTCCACCATCCGACTGATAATCTCCTACCTCGTCGTAATTACCTTAAGGGGGGAGGAGTCCCGCTGTCATGGGACCAAGGTCCTAACTTGGTCGGGCAGAGTAGTGCCGAACGCGTGTTGCTGACACCGCCCAGAACGCTACATCCAGCAAACGGCGGGCAACCTCGAGCAAGAAAAACGGCTTGACTAAGTCCATTCTTCACCACAAGTCAAGAGCACAGTAAGTTCAACTGCACGGGGGATAGAGGACATAGGAACACGTCCCCGTCGCCGTTTGCACGGCCCTTGGTCTTGCCCATGCCTAATCTCCCACCTGGACGAGTTCTTCGGGTTCGACGCTCAGGGCCTCCGGAGCTTGCGTATGGTGCTGGAAAATGAATGGCCCCGCGGGTGGTAGCACACCCCGGGACCCGGCCCACAGAAAAGGGGGAACACTGTGGACACCATCAGAATACAGCAACCCCACCGCGCCGGCCATGACCACCAGGACGAGGGCCTCACGCCTG
>DASTKM010000183.1:0-5566 GCA_035715885.1 Rubrobacter sp. | reverse complement strand
GATCGACCGTGCGCGCCATATCTGCGAGCAGGTTCGGGTTCCTGTAGGAGTTGCACGTGACGAGCGCCCCGAACTCTACCCTCTCCGTGACCTCCGCCATCGCCCCGAGGAACGTCCAGCACTCGAAGTGCTTGCCGGCGGGATCGCCGTAGAGCGGGAAGAAGTGGTCCCAGGTGAAAATCGTATCAGCCCCCATCTCCTCTACCCTGAGCCACGCGTCGCGCATCTGGGCGTAACTGGCGTGCTGCGGTTGGAGCTGCACCCCGACCCTTGCCATCATCCTTCGCCTCCTCTTCCGACCAACCGGGAGATTATGCCACGTGGAGGATGCGACCAGGCAGGCTACAACAGCGCCAAGGCCGCGGTCATGACGCCCAGGGTGCCGGTCAGGATAACGAGCCCCAGAGTTAGTGCCCGAAACGTCCTCTCGGAGACACGCGCGAGGAGCGCCGTGCCGAGTGCCTTTCCGGCTATGGCGGCAGGGATTAGCAAGAGCCCCAGGGGAACTTCCCAGGCCTCCACCAGGCCGCGGAAGGCCAGGACCACGAGTCCGACGACGCTCATGGGCAAAAAGTACAGCGCGCTCGTCCCCCTGAACTCATGCTTCGGAAGGTCGCGCGAGGCCAGGAGCAACACTATGGGAGGACCAGCGAGCCCGGTCGAGGTCGAGAGCGCCCCGCTAGCCGAACCGGCGACGAGAGTCCCCCACCGCGTGCCGGCCCCAGGAAGCCTCATGTCCCTGACCAGGAGCAGGGCCGAGAAGATGACGATCACGCCGACCCCGAGGCGCACGTAGTCAGGGTTGATCACGCTCAGGACCTCGACGCCGGCCACGATGCCGAAGAGGGCAGGGATCAGGAGCGCCAGCGCGAGCCGCTTGCGCGCCTCTTGCCAGGAATCCCATACCACGGCGCTGTTTATGACGATCGAGAATATGGCCGTCAGCACGATGACCGTACGGGGCTCGTAGACGAAGAGGAGTATGGGCGTGCTGATCAGGGCCAGCCCGAAGCCCGTAAGCCCGGTGACGATCCCGGCGAGCAACGCCGCGAAGAGAGCCACGAGTAACGCCGCGCTCAACAAGGAAGGGTCCTACCCCGAAGCCTAACGCCTGATACCTGAATCAGCGCAGTATGCCTGCGTAGAGGCGCTCCCAGGCCTCCATCTCGGGCGTGAAGTAGCGCACCCGTGTCTTCTTGTACTCGCGGGTGGAGTAGAGGGAGGTGTAGTCCGAAAGTCCCGTTTCCTCGGCCATCGCCTTGAGGACGTTCTCGCACTCCTCGACGCTGCGGCCATGGACCATGGAGAAGACGGAGTAAGGCCAGTCTTCGTAGGTCGGTCGCTGGTAGCAGTGGGAGACGGCCTGGTAGTGGGCGAAGGCGTTGCCCACCTCGTCGATGCGCTCGTCAGGCACTCTCCAGACCCCCATCGCGTTGGCCCTGAAGCCGGCCTTGCGGTGGTAGAGGACCGCCGAGAAGCGGCGCATGATCTTGCGGTCACGCAGGTCGTAGGCCCTCTCCAGGAGCTCCTCGTAGGAGAGGCCGACCTGCCTTCCCCACAGGTCGAAAGGACGCGGCGTCAAGGGGACATCCTCCTGGAGGGCCCTGATGGCGGCCTTATCGTCTTCCGAGATGTTCCTGTCTGCGCTCTCCCGGTCGGACTCGCCGTACTGGGGAGCCTCTTTCTTAGCCGTAGCGCCGGCATTCATATCCAGGGTCACCCCGATCTTGAAGAGCTTCAAGGTGGGCAGAATGCGGGTCTTCTCGGCGCCGCTTATGCGGTGCAGCACGTCGACGGTGCCTTCGAGTCCCAGGCGGGAGTCGGGCGGGACGGCGACGGTATACCAGAGGTTGAACTCGTTGTTGCGCTCGTAGTTGTGGGAGACGCCGGGGTGGGAGTTTATAGCCTTGGCGCCTTCGCCTAGCTTGTGTGCCTGGATCCTGGCGGCGACCAGGCTCGACTCGTAGCCGAGCACGCGCGTGTCGAAGATAGCGCTGATCTGGCGTATCACCCGCACTCTCTTGAGCGCCTCAATACGCCGGATAACCTCGTCGCCCGCGATCCCCAGCTCGCGCCCGATGGCTTCGAAAGGCTCCCGCTCCAGCGGGACCTCGCGCTGGATCCGGTTGAGTATCTCCTTGTCGGTGCTGTCCATCATGCGACTGCCGGTAGTTGTGCTGACCACGCTTTACGAGCCCTTCTCGACGATTGCCTTCTACAAGAACGCACTATAGCAGGCGCGACCAAGACACGGTATGAGAATATTTACGTTGTTTCGTCCTTATTAGCAGGGCTACGCAAAGCTCGCCCGCCCTTACGACTCTCGCGCCTCCATTGCCTTCTGGTATTCGGCGTAGACGGCTCGGATGTCTTTCCAGACTAGGCGCTTGGCATTGTTCAGGTCGTCGCCACGCTGCCTGAGGACGTAGGCGGGATGGAAGGTCGCCATCGTCTTGATGCCGTCTATCTCGTACCACACGCCTCGATCCTTGGTGATCCTGAAATCCTTGTCTATGATCGTTTTCGCGGCGGGACCGCCGAGGCAGAGGATGATCTCTGGCTTGACGGCTTCGATCTGGCCCTGCAGGTAGGGGTTGCAGGCCCTTATCTCCGTGGTCTTCGGCTGGCGGTTGCGCAGCCTGCCGCCCTCCTCGACGGCGGCCCTGCACTTCACGACGTTCGTCAGGTAGATCTGCTCACGGGTCAGGTCCACGGCCGCCAGGATGTCGTCGAGGAGCTTGCCCGCCCTCCCGACGAAAGGCAGTCCCGTGGCGTCTTCGTTCTCGCCAGGGCCCTCCCCGACGAGCATAAGAGGCGAGTAGGGATCTCCGGTCCCGAAGACCGTGTTGGTGCGGGTCTTAGCCAGGTCGCACTTGGTGCACACAGAGACCTGACGAGCGAGTTCCTCCAGCCGTCTCTCGCGGTCCTCACCACCCTCAGCAGTATCGAAAAGGCTCTCCAAGGCTCCTCCGTGATGTTAGCGTGCCTGCAGGCTATTCTACACCGCACGACTAGGGACTCAGGGGAGCAGTTGCTCCGGCCTGGTCGATGGCCCACAATGCCGACAGTTTTTGCAGCGGAAGAGGAGCTCGCGGTGTAACGCTCCCTGACTACTCTAGCCCTCGTCCACGCCGCACCAGTCGACGAGGAGGCACGCGACCGTAGTGGCCGCGGTCAGAAACTCGGTGATGCTGATGTGCTCGTCCGGGGCGTGCGCCACGTTCACGTCCCCGGCGCCGTACATCACGCAAGGCATGCCCCCGAAGTGTATAAAGATGCGCATGTCGGCACCGTAGGCGACGCCTTCCACGGCTGGCGTCTCGCCCGTCACCCGCTCGTGGGCCTTCTTCACGGCCTCGCAGATCGGGGCGTTCGGCTCGACTTCGGCGGGTGCGAATTGGCCGCCGAACCACTCCAGCTCAGGAGGATGCTCGCGCAGCCAGGGGTCCCGTTCGGCCACGGTGGCGATACGTTCGGAGACGAGATCCTTGAAGGAATCTACTTCCTCGCCAGGTATCAGGCCGACGCGGCCCTCCGCAACGAGGGACTCGGGGACGGTCGAGGCCCAACTGCCGGCCCTTACGACGCCTATGTTGATGGGCACTTTGTTGCCTATTCCGTCGTAGAGTGGGTGGCTGAGGACGCCGTTGCGCTCCTGCTCCAGCTCGCGCAGGTTCTCGAAGATGGGTACGAACTTCTCCAGCGCCGAGACACCCTCGTCGCGGACGGCGGCGTGCGCCGAGCGGCCGCGGATCTTCAACCTGAACACGAGCGAACCACCCTGGGCCGGCACGAGGGCGAGACGGGTAGGCTCGGTGATGATGGCGGCGTCGGCGCGATAGCCGCGCAGGACGGTCGAGAGTGCGCCAAGTCCCCGTTCTCCTCCCCTACAGTCGCTGCCACGGTGACGTCGCCGCGCAGCCCGAGACCGAGGTCACAGAGAGCGTCGAGCGCGACGAGGTGGGTGACGAGTCCGCCCTTCATGTCGCAAGAGCCGCGTCCGTAGAGCAGATCTCCCTCCAGGTTGCCCGAGAGTGGATCCCCTCTCCACGCGCTCGGGTCGCCCGGATCCACGGTGTCGGTGTGGGCGTTGAGCAGGATGGAGCGTCCGTCCCCTGTCCCTCTCCTTGTGCCGGCGAGGTTCGGTCGATTCTCGAAAGAGATCTGTTCCCCGACGTGATCGCGGTACGGTTCCGTCTCCTCGCGCGTAGCCTCCCACGTATCCACGTCGAGGCCGCGCTCCGAGAAGGCGCGCCCGACGACCGCGCCCACAGCACCCTCTGCGCCCGTAACAGAAGGGACGCGCACAAGCTCCCGCAGCAGGCTCACCGCGTCCTCGCGCCTGGCATGTACAGCACCGCGTATGGTCTGTGAGAGTCCGTCATCGAACTCTACCATGTGTCGCGTCCTCCCTTCCTGTTCCCAGTAACGCGGCACCGTAGCATGAGGCTCTTTTCCAGGCAACGCCCGGCCTGCTTGACCAGATGCCGATGCGTAATTAGTATGGTCATTTTGGAGCGGGGCTTCGAGAGGGAGGACCCCGTGCAAAGAGATGTCGTACCCAGCTAACTCGCCGGCGGCCGGGTCCGGCCGCTGTTACCCTTTCCACCGCGGCCGGGTTAGACTAGAGGGCAGAAAACAGGAGGGTAAGTTCACGGTGACGAGACGGTCGAGGAGCCACCTTCCGGCGGTGCTCGTCCTGGCATTTGTTGTAGCCGTTACGCTGGTCCTCCTGGTCGGCTGCAGCGCGGGAACCGACGAATCCTTCGAGGGAGCCGCCCCTGGCGAAACCACGGGTCCAGCGGGGATAGTGGGCGGGAAGATCACGGTCGCCTCCAACATCGCCTACCCGCCGTTCGAATCCTCTCCCAAAGGCGGACCGAGGGGTTTCGACATAGACCTCATGAACGAGATCGCAAAGCGGGCCGGCTTCGAGGTCGAATACGAGAACGTCAGGTTCGACACTATCCTGCGGGGACTCGACACCGACCTCTTCGACGCGGCGATCTCGGCGATGACCATAACCGAAGAGCGCGAGCAGCAGATAGACTTCTCCGATCCTTACTTCAACGCCGACCAGGCGCTCCTGGTAGCGAGCGATTCGGAAGTCCAGTCTATCGATGACCTCGCCGAGGCACCCGTCGGCGTCCAGGCCGGGTCGACGGGCCAGATCAAGGCCGAAGATCTACTCGAGGACGAGCAGATAGGGGAGATCGTGCCTTACAGAACCATAGGGGATGCGTTCGTGGCGCTGGAGGTAGGGAAGGTCGAGGGGGTGATCTACGACCTCTCGGCCGCGCACAGGAAGATCGTAGAGAGCGGCGGGGAGATCAGGTTCGTCGAACCCATCTCGACTGGTGAGCAGTACGGGATAGCGTTCCCCAAAGACAGCCCGCTCGTCGATCCCGTCAACCAGGCCCTGGCCGAGATCAAGGACGACGGCACCTATGAGAAGCTCTACAAGAAGTGGATCGGGATGCCTCCCGAGGACATACCGTAGAGAGCTTGTCAGCCCGCTCCAGCCTTCGGCTTTCGCTCTCAGCACGCTACGCCCTTACGCCTTTGC
>DASTKM010000182.1:0-6494 GCA_035715885.1 Rubrobacter sp. | reverse complement strand
CGTCGGCAACATTGATAAGGCCGCCGGCGTTTATGACGTAGTCAGGGGCGTAGAGTATGCCGCGTTCGGAGAGGTCCTCGCCGTGGCCCGACTCGGCGAGCACGTTGTTGGCGCTCCCTGCGACGATGCGGCAGCGCAACTTTGGTATGGTCTCATCGTCGAGGACGGCGCCGAGAGCGCAAGGGGCGAAGATGTCGCAAGGGATGGGCAGGATCTCGTCGGGCTCGACCGCCTTGGCGCCGAACTCCTTTACCACGCGTTCCACGGCCGCCTCGTGCACGTCAGTCACGATCAGGTTAGCGCCCTCTTCGTGCAGAAGGCGGCACAGATGGTAGCCCACGTGCCCCAGGCCCTGCACGGCGACGACCCGGCCTTCCAGTGAGGTCGTGCCGAAGACCTCCTCGACGCAGGCCCGCATCCCCTGCAGAACCCCGAGGGCGGTGAGTGGCGATGGGTCGCCCGAACCGCCGCGGGTGACGTCGACCCCGACTACGTGTGAGGTCTCGACCCTGATAAAGTTGGCGTCCTCCGTCGAAGTCCCAACGTCCTCGGCCACGATGTAGCGGCCGCCAAGGGTCTCGATGTAGCGCCCGAACGAGCGGAAGAGCGCCTCGGACTTGTCCGTGTGCGGATCCCCGATAATGACTGACTTCCCGCCCCCGAGGTTGAGTCCGCTCGCGGCGGCCTTGTAAGTCATCCCTCTCGCCAGCCGTAGTACGTCCACTATGGCATCGTCCTCGCCGGCGTAGGGGTACATCCTGCATCCGCCTAGGGCAGGACCGAGCGTGGTGTCGTGGATGGCGACGATAGCCCGTAGCCCCGTCGCCTTGTCGTGGCAGAACACGAGCTGTTCGTAGCGGTATTCCGCCAGCTTCTCGAATACTCGCAAGCCCTGTCTCCTTTCCCGAGCCAGAGGTTCCTCAGAACATTATTCTACTATCCCTCAGGTTCTCGAGACCGGGACCTCGAAAGTCTCGTGGCGGTATCGACGGGCCTACGAAGGCTCTGTAGCAGCGGGTCTCGAACCCCGGTTCCGCCTCCTCCACCACAGAAGTCCACCTATGAGCACGGGTGCGAGCCACCAGCCGAAGACGACCGCCGAGATGATAGCCGTCGCCATGACCTGGAGGACACTCAGCGAAGCATCCCATGCCCGCTCCACGACTTCTCCAGGGTCCCAGGTAGGCTTGGGTGGCGGCGGGCTAGTGACGGGTTGGATGTTCAGGGTGATCTGGGAGTAGGCGCTACGCTGATCCAGGTACTTTATCCTGCCCTGCACGAGCTCGATCTCCCCCCGAACGGTCGTCAACTCGCGCTGGATCGAGAGCGCCTCCTCGACGTTCTCAGCCCTGTCGTAGAGCCTCAGCAGGCTCTCTTCGGTGGCCCGAAGGTTGCGCTCGCGGGACTTGAGATCTACATATTCCTCGGTCACATCCTGGCCGCTGATGGAGTCGGTCGTGACCTTCTCGCCCAGGCTCCTCAACTCATCGAGCACCCTCTCGAACTCCTCGGAGGGGACCGAGAGTACGAGGTCTGCCGTAACGGAGTCATCGCTCCTGTAGACCTGCGAGCTGAGAACGGTGCCACCGGCGGTCGCGGCGACCTGCTGCGCCCGCGCGGCGCTCTGGCGGACCTCCTCCGAGCGGAGGCCGAGATCGGCGGTCTTGACGATCTTGCGCCCAAAATCTCCGAGAGCGGCAGGATCTTCGGTTACGCTGACCGCACCTTCGGAGGACTGCGCGAGATCTGGTCCAGACCCGGCAGCTGAGTCCACACCTGCCGGCTCCCGCGCTGGGTATACTCCTTCCCCGCCCGATTTCGTCTCGCCGCTCCCGCACGCCGCGAGGGCCAGCACGAGGAGCACGAGCGCGCTCGCCCCCAGTGATTTCGCCACGATTGCAGAACGCACAGCTTCCATGCCATCCACCTCTCTCGTACGTGTACCCTCGCGGAGCACCTTCCCGCTCGGACGGGGCCGAACCTACTCCCTGTACACTGCCAGGCCCCGATCGGTTCCCTAATCTCACAGCACCGGGCCAAGGCATGAGCCTTGGGCTCGACGAGCCATCAGCCAGTCAGCAAACAAAAAGCTGACAAGCTGAAGTGCTGGCCAGCGAGGGTTGGGGGGTGACCCTCTATCAGCGCGCCGATTCGGCGATGCGGATCGCCTGCTCCTTCTTCACGTTCGCCTCGAGCCGGAGCGCCACGCCCCCTTGCTCCCAGAGCAGGGTTTGGCCGGGAAGGCGGTTTCCGGCAGATCTCCAGTATCCAGGATTTCCGTCCACACTCACTCTGTCGAACTTCGAACCGGCAGTGGTTCTTCCTGTGAGATATGCTGGTTCGAGATCGCCTGGGACCTCGGTCAGAACGAGGTGGATCCCGGTGTCTCCTAGTGGCGGAAGGCCGTACTTGTAGACGAGCATGACGCCTTCCTTACTTGCGGTTCCGACCGTGTAGATCTCCTCTGGCTTTCCTAGCTTCGGCGTCCGGGGCAGGAGGAGCGTGCCATCCATTCTGGCCTGCGCCTCTCGCACGCTGATTCGCTCCCCCGAGAACTGTGGAGCCTGCGCCGGGGTTGTGGCACTCTTTGAGACGCCAGCGGCGGGTGCGCCTGCCTCCGACTGTCTCTCGGGTGAGCCGGCATCGACACCGGTGCTCTGGAAGTCCTCCGCCACGAACCAGTCGCTGACCGTGGCGCGCAGGCCTGGGGAGAGGGTCGGGACGGCGACGACGAGCACGAACGCCGCCGCTACCGCCGCCCACCGCATAGTCGGGAAAGCCCTCCTCAATCTTCGGGACTGTTCGTTGGCTGCTTCGTCGAGCACGTTACGCGCGGCGCGCGCGACGTTCGGCGTGGGAGGGTAATCGATTAGAGATCCGAGCTCCCTCAGCTCTCTCTCGAGTTCTCTATCCTGCATCTCCCTCCTTCGCAATCTCCGCGCGCAGGCCCTTCATGGCCCGCGAGAGCCGTGACTTGACGGTTCCTCGCGCGCAACCCAGGATCGCGGCCGTCTCCTCTTCGGAGAGTCCTAGGAAGTAGCGGCAGGCAATGGCCCACCTCGCCTCCTCACGCAGGCCACGCAGCGCCTCGAGCAACTCTTCCCGCCGCTCCGCCACCAGGACCGCTGCTTCGGGCGATGAAGGACTATTTTCCGGCGTGTCCTCCCGCGCCACCCGTAGGAACAGACCTGCGCGACGTGTGGCCGCCCTGCGCTGGTTTCTGGCCTTGTTGGCCACTATCGCGAGCAGCCAGGGTCTGAAACGGGCGCCCGACCTGAAGCGTCCCAGGGCGCGGTAAGCCTTCACGAAGGCCTCCTGGGTCGCTTCCTCGGCCTCAGAGGCGTCGCCGGTGATGAGGTAAGCGGTACGGAAGGCCACCTCCTGGTAGCCACGCACCAGCTTCTCATACGCCGCAGTGTCTCCACCCTTCGCCCGCTCTGCGATCTTCGCGTCATCCGAGGTGACGGCCCTCCTCCTCAACGTCGCTCTCTACTTCCATCTACAACGCCGGGCGCGAAAAGGTTCCCGGCGTGACGGCTAATGATGACGTCTCAGGCGAGTCTCTGCGAGCGCCTAACCCGAGAAACCCCCATTTCCTTGCGTGCTAGAATGCCTGCCCATGCAGGATGAACGACTCGGGCAAAATACCACAGCAGGCAAGATAGAGGGGCTGGGGCACCTGCGTGAGGCGGCGGCCCACCCTGCCCCCGAGCAGGCCGTCGAGAGGCAGCGCGAACGCGGCAAGCTGACGGCCGGCGAGCGCGTCGAGCTCTTGCTCGACGCTGGCACGTTCGTCGAGCTGGACCGCTACAGGGTGCACCGCTCTTACAACTTCGGCCTGGAGGAGAACAGGCCACTGGGAGACGGGGTCATCACGGGCTACGGCGAAGTCTCTGGGCGCAAAGTCTGCGTCTTTTCCCAGGACTTCACCGTGTTCGGGGGTTCTCTGGGCGAAGTCTACGCGCAGAAGATCTGCAAGGTCATGGACCTCGCCATCTCGACGGGATGTCCCATTATCGGGATCAACGACTCGGGAGGGGCGCGCATCCAGGAGGGCGTCGTTTCTCTGGCCGGCTACGCGGATATCTTCCACCGCAACGTGCTCGCCTCAGGCGTGGTGCCCCAGATCTCCGTCATCGTCGGTCCCTGCGCGGGGGGCGCGGTGTACTCGCCGGCGATCACGGACTTCGTCTTCATGGTGGAGGAGACGAGCCACATGTTCATCACGGGCCCCGACGTCATAAAGAGCGTCACGGGCGAAGACGTTTCCTTCGAGGACCTCGGTGGCGCGGCCACCCACAATACCAGATCAGGCGTCGCCCACTTCTCGGCTCCCGACGAGGAGACCTGCTTCGACGACGTACGCTACCTGCTCTCCTTCCTGCCCGAGAACAACCTGGAGAGCGCCCCTTACTTCAGGCCGACCGATGACCCCGAGCGGATGGACGAGGACCTGGCGCGTCTGATCCCCGACTCCCCCCAGCGCCCCTACGACATGCGCGGCGCGATAGAAGGCGTGGTCGATGACGGGGAGTTCTTCGAGGTTCAAGAGGGTTGGGCCCAGAACCTGGTGGTCGGCTTCGCCAGGCTCGATGGGCGGTCGGTCGGCGTCGTAGGGAACCAGCCTTCCGTGCTCGCTGGGACGCTCGACATCAACGCGAGCGTGAAGGGCGCCAGGTTCGTCCGCTTCTGCGACGCCTTCAACATCCCGCTTCTTACGTTCGTTGACGTGCCCGGTTTTCTTCCTGGCATCGACCAGGAGTGGGGGGGCATAATCCGCCACGGGGCGAAGCTACTCTATGCATTCTCTGAGGCCACGGTGCCCAAGATGACGGTCATCACCAGGAAGGCTTATGGCGGGGCATACGACGTCATGTGCTCCAAGCACATCGGGGCCGACGTGAACGTCTCGTGGCCCACGGGTGAGATCGCGGTCATGGGTGCGTCAGCGGCCGTCGGCGTCATCTTCAGGCGTCAGATATCGGAGGCCGAAGACCCGGATGCGAAACGCGAGGAGCTCATCGAGGACTACGAGGAGCAGTTCAACAACCCTATGGTCGCCGCAGAGATGGGCTTCATAGACGACGTCATAGATCCGCGGGAGACACGTCCATACCTGATTCGGGCCCTCCAGATGATCCGGACCAAGCGCCCCGATAGGCCGCCCCGCAAGCACGGAAACATCCCGCTTTGAAGATCGAACCCCCTCCAACCGAGGAGGAGGCCGCCGCTATAGTGGTCGTGCTGGAGAGGCTCTCTGAAGAAGGGCAACAAGATAGCGCCTTCTTGAAGCGCAGCCGGTGGCGGCTCGCCGGCCTTCTCGGGCACGCACTAGAGCCTGGGATAGAGCCAGATGGCTCCCTATGGTCCTACACCAGGTGGGAGGGTATGGCCTAGGTGTTCGACAGGGTGCTTATCGCCAACCGGGGTGAAATCTCCGTCCGCATCGTTCGCGCGCTTCGCGAGATGGGACTAACTAGCGTCGCAGTCTACTCGGACCCAGACAGGAAAGCCCTGCACGCCAGCCTCGCAGACGAGGCCTACCACGTCGGCCCGGCGCCAGCGGCACAGAGCTACCTGAACGTGGAGAGGCTGATCGAGGTCGCAAGAAAGTGCGGGGCCGAGGCGGTGCATCCAGGATACGGTTTCCTGGCCGAGAGCGCGGCTTTCGCGCGGGCGGTCGAAGGGGCCGGACTCGTCTGGATCGGTCCTCATCCGAGGGCCATAGAGGCGATGGGGAGCAAGGTGGAGAGCCGAAGGATCATGGCGAAAGCGGGTGTCCCGATGGTGCCTGGCACGCAAGACTCTATCGGCTCCGCGAAGGAGGTCAGCCTCTTCGGTGAGGAGCACGGCTTCCCTGTGGCCGTGAAGGCCTCCTCGGGAGGAGGCGGCAAGGGCTTCGCCCTTGCCAACGACGCCTCCCAGGCAAGGAGCGCATTCGAGCGGGCGAGCAGGGAGGGCGAGGCGTACTTCGGGGACGGTTCGGTCTACGTCGAGAAGTACCTCTCCGCTCCCCGTCACGTTGAGATACAGGTCGTTCGGGACAGGCACGGGAACGCTGTCCACCTCGGTGAGAGAGACTGTTCGATCCAACGCCGCCACCAGAAGCTCATCGAAGAGTGCCCTTCTCCTGCCATAGACCCTAAGATGCGCGAGGCGATGGGCGGGGCCGCCCTCGCCGCCGCCGAGGCCGTCGACTACGATAACGTCGGCACCGTCGAGTTCCTGGTCGAAAAGGGCGGAGCCACAGGCGAGTTCTACTTCTTAGAGATGAACACCCGCGTCCAGGTAGAGCACCCCGTAACCGAAGAGGTGACGGGGATAGATATCGTGAAGACCGGCATCCGTATAGCCGCTGGCGAGGAACTTCCCTTCTCGCAGAGAGACATCTCTTGGCGGGGCCACTCCATCGAGGTGCGCCTGAACGCCGAGGACGCGTCGAACGACTTCGCCCCGAGTCCTGGTGTCGTTACGGCTTACGAGGAACCAGGCGG